>JBDTLP010000081.1:0-23142 GCA_039934735.1 Ferruginibacter sp.
ATTAAGAATTAAGAATTAAGAATTAAGAATTAAGAATTAAGAATTAAGAATTAATTTTTTGGTTACGCAAGATACTTCGTTTATTGGAAAGATATTCATAATTCATAATTCTGAATTCAAAATTCTCTTCGTGTATGCGTTCCAGGTATTCTTCAACAATGCAGCAATGGTCATTAATCCAACTCCACCAGGCACCGGGGTTATATAGCTGCATTTTGGGGCCACGTTATCAAAATCAACATCACCTTTTATGGCGAAGCCGGATTTTTTTGTGGCGTCTGGTACTCTTGTAATGCCTACATCAATAACGACTGCATTTTCTTTAACCATATTTACGGTTAGAAATCCTGGCTTACCAAGCGCTGCAACAATAATATCTGCCTGCAGGCAAATTTCTTTTAAATTCACGGTTCGGCTATGGCATACCGTTACAGTACAGTTGCCGGGGTTTGTATTAAGACTGAGTAAAATGCTAATGGGGCGGCCAACGATATTACTTCTGCCAATGATCACAGCGTGTTTGCCCGCTGTCTCAATTTTATAATGCTCCAGCATCAGCATTATTCCGTAAGGAGTAGCAGGGATATAAGTTGGCAATCCCTGCATCAGCTTGCCGGTGTTCAATGGGTGAAATCCATCCACATCTTTTTCGGGGTCTATCAGGTTAATGATCTTTTCTTCACTAATATGTTTGGGCAAAGGCAATTGTACCAGGATGCCATCAACATCATCATCGTTATTCAATTTTTCAATAGCGCTTACCAGTTCGGCTTCAGTGATTGTTTCATCAAGCCTTACCAGGCTGCTTTTAAAACCAATCTCGGCACAGTTCTTTATTTTACTTGCCACATAGGTTTCACTGGCACCATTGGTGCCGATAAGTATTGCAGCTAAATGCGGGGCTTTTTTATTTTGTTTATCCAGTAAAAGTACCTGTTGTTTTAAATCATCTTTTATTGCCTGGGACACTACTTTGCCATCTAGTATATTCATGCCGCAAAAGTAGCTGATTTGATAATTTGATGATTTGATAATTTGATAATTATTTCAATGTGTAAAGTATTTTACAGAATTGATAATGTTATTCTGGGGTATTCCACAAAATAAACATGTGATTTTCTGAAAATAAGTTTGAAAGGATTTACCTAACTTGAGTATTCGTAAACTATAAATGCTTTGAGAAAAAAAATTGCCATTGTATCGATCGTATTTTGCTTGCTGGCACAATATTCCTTTTCCCAATCCCTTCGCTATTCTGTTAGTATGCCTTATGTAAGTCTTGGGGCATATAGCCAGAAACAAAATGATGTTTTTTCTTTTACAGGCAACCAGGCTGCACTTGCACAACAAAAAAATATAGCAGTTGGAGTTTATGGGGAAAGGCGTTTTCTGCTTGCAGATAATAGTGCTTATTCAGTTGCAGCAGCTTTTCCCACCAAACTTGGCAATTTTGGAGTTAAATTCAATTATACAGGTTTTACAAATTTTAATGAAAGTGCGGTCGGGCTTGCTTATGGACGAAGCCTTGGAAAAAAAGTGGATATTGGGGTACAATTTAATTATTATGGTTATCGCATTCCTTCTTACGGAAATGCATCTTCGCTCAATTTTGAAATTGGCGCAATACTCCATTTAACAGATAAGATAAATGCAGGTATCCAGGTGTATAACCCGGTAGGGGGAAAGCTTGGAAAATCAGGAGATGAAAAACTTGCTTCAGCCTATAAGTTTGGGCTGGGCTATGATGCTTCCGAAAACTTTTTAATAACCATCGAAACCGTTAAAGAAGAAGACAAACCCATCAATGTAACAGGCGGCATTCAATACCAGTTTGAAAAGCAGTTTTTTGCAAGAGCAGGCTTTGTAAGTGAAACAGGTAGTGCATTTGCTGGTGTAGGTATCTCCTGGAAAAGTGTACGCCTGGATATTTCTTCAGCCTATCATCCGCAACTGGGCTTTTCTCCAGGTATATCGCTCATTGCAAATTTTAAGGGCAAAAAACAATGAGGAAACCTGTACTAATATTACTTTTATTGATGGCTCATGTGCTTGTGATTGCACAAGTAGCTGATTCAGTTAAAAAAAATACGGATCAATTGCCTGCCAATACTACTGAACAGCAACTGGAAAACATTACCGAAAATAGTGAGGACCTGGAAACAGAAGACGATTCTTACCTGCAGGAGATGGTACAATTTCAGAAGAATCCTGTTAACCTTAATTCAGCGGATGAAGCCCTGTTAAAGGAGTTACTTATTCTTACTCCCCTGCAAATTCAGAATCTTATCGCTTACCGTTCAGTAATGGGCAAGTTGATCAATATTTATGAGCTCCAGGCAATACCGGGATGGAACATCCGTATGATACAGCGGTTACTCCCTTACGTGAGTGTTGGTAGTTCGGTAAATGTTATAGCCGATTTGAAAGAACGGTTTACAAAGGGTGACCACTCAATCCTGGCAAGGGTATCGCAAACATTGGAAAGGTCAAAAGGATACCTGATCGATTCATCCGTTGCGACCAATCTCTATCCTGGCTCTCCACAAAAACTAATGATACGGTATAAGTATGTTTACAAGAACCTATTACAATATGGAATTGTGGCAGAAAAAGACGCAGGGGAAGAATTTTTTAAAGGAAGCCAGCGCAGCCGTGGTTTCGATTTTTATTCTGTTCACTTATTTATCAGGAACATGGGGATTATTAAATCACTGGCATTGGGAGATTTTACAGTGAATTTTGGACAGGGATTAACACAATGGCAAAGCCTTGCTTTTAAAAAAGGACCAGATGTGCTGGCCATTAAAAGACAATCAGCCGTTTTAAGGCCCTATAATTCTGCAGCTGAAATAAATTTTCACAGGGGCGTTGGAATAACGATTGGCAAAAATAACTGGCAGGCAACTTTATTTGGTTCTTATAGAAAAACGGATGCAAATTTTGCATCTGATACATTGGTAAATACAGACGATTATATTACTTCCCTGCAAACATCAGGTTACCACCGTACAAAAAGTGAAGTCGATGACAGGCACATACAACGCCAAATCGCATTTGGTGCAAATGCATCTGTTCAACTTGGAAGGCTTCACCTGGGAGTAAGTGCGATTCAGTTTCAGTTTAAATACCCACTGATCAAAGATCCATCACCTTATAATACTTATGCACTAACCGGTAAAGATTTTGGCAATTACAGTGTGGATTATAGTTACACATACAAAAACCTGCATTTTTTTGGAGAAGCGGCTATTTCAAGCCAAAAGGGTTCGGCATTTATTGACGGTTTACTTCTTAGTGTATCGAATAATGTAGATATGAGTTTTTTATACCGCAATATTTCCAGGAATTACCAATCTTTATATACCAATGCATTCACAGAAAGTACAGCTCCTAATAATGAAAAAGGATTGTTTTCAGGTATAACGATACGGCCAGCTACTCAATGGCAAATTGATGCATATGCAGATATCTATAAATTTCCATGGTTAAGATATCGTGTAGATGCGCCTTCAACGGGTTCGGATTATTTTGTACAGGTTACTTATAAACCGAATAAGCAACTCGAAATGTACAGCAGGTATAAAAGGGAATCAAAAGGGATCGACTATAATCCAAATGAACTTGTGCTGAACCCGGTCGTTTACCAGCCAAAAAAGGATTGGCGCATGCAGGTAAGTTATAAAGTAAGTCCGAGGGTAACCCTTAGAAACCGTACTGAACTGGTATGGTTTGATAGAAAAGGGAGTGCTGCTGAAGAAGGTTTTCTTATTTATGCTGATATTTTTTATAAAATCTTGCGGAAGCCACTTTCATTCAATATGCGGCTGCAATATTTTCAAACGGATGGTTATAACAGCAGGTTATATGCATATGAATCAGATGTTTTATACTATTTTTCAATCCCTGTTTTTTATGATAAAGGTTACCGGTACTACTTCAATATCAATTATGATATTACCAGGAAATTATCCGTTTGGGGCAAATGGGGACAATTTATATATTCCAATAAAACCAGCGTCGGATCAGGGCTTGACGAGATAAAGGGGAATAAAAAATCGGAAGCCAGGATAGAACTCTTATATAAATTTTAACTTTTTTTTGCCCCCATGCAGCAATTCAACATAAGCTTTTGTCATTTTAGAGACAAATAGGTTTACTTCAGAAAGAATTAACATTTTTTTGCCAGTAATTTAATATGCCTATTTTTACATTTCATTAAACTAATAATAAACCGCACATGAGAAGATTTTTCACGTTATTCACGGTGCTGATATTCAGTGGGATATTAGCATCTGCGCAAAACCGGACAATTTCCGGCCAGGTTAGGGATCTACAGGGTAACCCTGTTGGATTTGCTACAGTTGAGGAAAAAGGCACAACTAATAGAGTTACCACAGATGCTACTGGTAATTTTTCTATTAAAGTAAAACAAGCCGCTGCTAATTTAACTGTAACTTCTGCTGGTTACGACAAGCAGGAAATTCCAGCTACAGGAAGTAGTGTTGCTGTTGCTTTGGTTAGGAACACACAAGAATTAACAGCAGTTGTTGTTACATCACTTGGTGCTGTTCGCCAAAAAGCCTCTCTTGGTTATGCAACTACTACCGTAAAGGCGAAAGAGCTTACACAGGCAACACCTGTTAACTTACAATCGGGCCTTATCGGTAAAGTATCTGGTTTGAATGTGACTACTACCAATAGTGGTGTACGTGGTACTACACGTCTAACCCTAAGAGGTATCCGTTCATTGACTGGTAGCAACCAGCCAATGTTGATATTGGATGGTATTCCACTGGATTTGAGTTATATAAATTCTATCAATCCAAACGATATCGTTGATATAAACTTGTTGAAATCAGCTTCAGCTACTGCAATATATGGTCCTGATGGTGCAAACGGTGCGGTGGTTGTTACCACAAAACGCGGTAGCAGGAAACCAGTACTTACTTTTTCTCAAACTACACAACTTGAGAAAATTGCTTATATGCCTAAATTTCAGGATCAATTTGGTGGTGGTTATAACCAGGATCCTATCACAGGAGATGGAACATTTACAGCTTATGAGCAGCAAAGCTGGGGTACAAGATTTGACGGTAGCACCAGGCAATTTGGCCAGACTGGTCCAAATGGTGAAAAGCTGATCATGCCTTACTCTTACAATCCAAGAGGAAGGATAAACTTTTTCAACACAGGTGTTACAAATCAAACAGACGCATCTTATGCTGCTGAAGGATTTTACCTGAGTGCTCAAAATGTACACATTTCTGGTACGCTTCCTCACGATATTAATCGTCGCAGGTCTATTACTTTAAGGGCTGAGAAAGAATATAATAAATTCAAAGCAATTCTTACAGTTCGTTATACCAATGATAAGTATGATGTTACTACTAATAATACAAACGTTTATTATGGTGTAACAGGTTCACCAGGAAATTATGATCTTTCTGCATTCAAGAACTGGAAAACAGATTATTTTTCAAGTCCTGATGGCTATTACACAACTTATCTTGATAACAGGGATAAAACACCTTATTATGCTATTGATAATCATCGTGAATCAGGTAAGGTTGATGATATCTTTGGTAACTTAGAATTGAATTATAAACTTACTAACTGGTTAAATTTCGTTTACCGCCTTGGTGCGAATGTTACCAGCTCATCTGCAAGGCAAACAACACTGCCTTTCCAACGCAGTGCTTATGCACTTACGTTGACTGATCCTGCAGCTTTGGATATTACAGCTCAAATACAGGATGTAAACGTTTCTGGTAAAGCAGACATTCTTTCTGGTGCAACACCAACAGTTGCATTTAATGATGGTAATCGTGTGAGCCAGGAATTTTTTGCCAATTTCAATACTAAAGTTAAGAATATCGGTATCAATGGAACCCTTGGTGGATCATTGCGTACAAGTATAGGTAAAGCAACTGGTGTTGGAAGTCAGAATCTTGGATTCTCCGATTTTCAAAGCCCGGCAGTACGCCAGGGTGAGCCAAATATCATTGTAGCAAATTTTCAAACAAAGCTTAGAAGATATTTTGGCCGTTTAGGACTTGATTATAAAAACATGATCTTCCTCGAAGGAACTGGTAGCTACGATACTGATAGCCGCCTTGCTCCTGTAGGCAATACATTTAGCAATAGCGATATTTCTTTCTTCTATCCAGGCGTGAATGCGTCTTTGGTGATCAGCAAAATGATCCCGGGTTTAGAAGAGAATAAATATATTAATTACATCAAATTGCGTGGAGCTGTTACAAAAACAGGAAATGCAAGTGCTTGGGGTAGATATGCCAATGATGTGAACTTTGGAGTTGCAAATTTCTTCCCTTATGGCTCAACGTTGGGCTATCAGATAGGAGGAACAGTTTATCCAAAAAAATTGAAGCCTGAGTTCATTAAAAATAAAGAGATTGGTCTTGAGTTAGGATTTTTGAAAAACAGGATCAGCTTTGAAGCGAACTACTATAGCCAGGATAATAGCAACCAGGTACTTGATGTACAGTTGTCTAATACTACTGGTTTCACAACTGCTAAATTAAATGCAGCAGAATTCACTAATAAAGGTTTAGAATTGGATCTTAAATTAACTCCACTTGTTAAAATAGGCCAGTTATCTGTTGATTTTAAAATCAACTATGCGCACCAGACAAATGAAGTTACAAAACTTATTGATGGTGTTGACAGGCTTGGTATTGGTAATTACAACTATGCAATTGTTGGAAGATCTGCCTTTACTTTCCTTTTACCTGATTATTTAAGGGACAGAACTCCAGGTTCACCTACTTATGGAAAAGTGATTGTAGACAGAACTACGGGTATGCCTACCATTGATCCAAACATCCAGGAATACGGTCATACACTTCCTGATGATATCGTGGGACTTAATTTAAACCTTACTTTTAAAGGATTTACATTTGGTGTTACTGCAGAATATCGCACAGGAAATCAAATTGTAGCTGATCAGTTGGGACAATACCTTGATGATAATGGAATTTCTCAGCGCAGTGCTGCAAACGGACGCCGTGCATTTGTTTTCCCTAATTCAGTATATGATGATGGAAGTGGTAAATTGGTTGAAAACACCGGTGTTTACACAAAAAACTATGGCCGTTTGTTCTACAATACATCAGCAAATACAGATGCGATCAGTAACTACGTTGCGAGTGGTGCTTTCTGGAAATTAAGGGAAGTAGCATTAAGCTATACAATGCCTGCCCGTTTCTTTAAAGGAAATACTATTAAAGGGGTTACTTTTGCAATAACTGGAAGAAATTTACTTACATGGTTGCCAAAATCAAATGTTTGGACTGATCCTGAGTTTACTTCAAACGGTAATAACGCTTACACAGGTAATGCAGGTGGTAGAAGTACAGGTTATAACCTTCCGCCAACACGCATCTTTGGTGCAAACGTAGTTTTCACATTCTAATAATTTAAACACTGTAAATATGAAATTGAATATAAAAAACCTGGTATTTCTTGTAACGACAGTTGCTGTTACGGGTATCAGTTGTAAAAAGCAGGATTTTAATAATACAAATCCTGACTCTGTAACCGGTTCTACCGTGGATTACAGAACCGTACTTCCTGCATCTATGACTTCTACTGTTACCATTATTGAAGGTACCAGCTTTAAGTTTCTGCAAAACTGGATGGGATATTGGGCTCGTTCTGGTAGTTACCAGGATGTTACTGATGAAGAATCCTATGTTTTTGATAATGATTTTAACGCTGGTGTTTGGAATGGTCTTTATACCAACGCTACCAACTACAACTTCGTAGTTCAAAAGGCACAGCTTGCCGGTGCTGGTTTTTATGAAGCTATGGGGCGCATTATGAAGTCTTTGGATTTCCAAATGTTGGTGGATGTATATGGTAATGTACCTTACTCACAGGCTTTCCTGGGTGCTGAAGGACGTACACCCGCTTATGACAAAGGACAGGATATTTATGACAGTCTTTTTGTTGATATTGACAGAGCCATCGCTTTGCTTAAAGATCCTGCAGCAACATCAGTTACACTGAATGCTAATCTTGGGATCAATGATCTAATGTTTGGTGGTGATGCAACAAGTTGGATCAAATTTGCGAATACTTTAAAACTTCGTATGATCGTTCATGCTTTCCAGGCACCGGGATTTGATGTTGCTGGTAAAATTGCAGCTATTGAAGCTGAAGGCAGTGGATATCTTGGAGCAGGTGAATCAGCCTTGATTAATCCAGGTTATACAACTACAAAACCAAGTCCTTTTTATCGTGCATATGTTACTACTGAAGCTGGTGTAGCAGCCTCTACAGGCGCCATCGAAAGAGCGAATGCTTATGCTGTAGGTCCAAATCCAGGCGGTCCGGCACAAGGATATTATACCTGGGATGGAGATCCTCGTGAAGATCAATTTTATACGCCTCCTGCTTCAGGAACTCAAAGGGGTATTCCTTATGGTGAAATTGCAGGAACAAATTCTGGCAATACGGGTGATAAATTATCAACTGTTGGCGGTCCGGGATATTATCCAACTAACGCTTCTTCTGATGCATGGATATTTACAGATTTTGAAAGTTTGTTTTTACAGGCAGAAGCAAGAGAAAGGAATATCATAACATCAGGACCTACCGCTGAGGATTTACTTACTTCAGCAATGGTACAATCCTTCGTATTTGCTGGGTTGACTGCAGGTGACGAAGCTACATATGCTGGCAATAATGCAACGTATCCGGATGTTGATTATAACGGTGTTTCACAAGGACCAGGTCTTCCTGCTGGAGGACTTTACACCATTCTTTCTCAAAAATGGTTTGCTATGAATGGATATAATGCATTGGAAGTTTGGACAGATTGGAGAAGGACAGATGTTGAATATGGAACAGGTGGTGGATTTTTGCCTGGACCTCCGGTTTCTGTAAACCCTGCACGTCCTGCAGCAATAGGCATTCCTATTCGTTTGTTTTACCCACAAAATGAGTATAACTACAACGCAGCAAGTGTTGGTGCTCAAGGTACAATTAACGTTACTGCAGCTTCAACTCCTGCTACTGGAAGAATATTCTGGGACATAAACTAATAATAAACTAATCAATAAATAACATCAAATATGAAAAAAATAATAGTATCATCTTTATCAGTTATTGCCCTGGCAATACTTGGTACAGGATGTTTAAAAGACAAGGGTTTCGAAAACCAGGATTATGGTACACAGGTACAGGATTCCAGGGCTGTAAGTTTCCCGCAGGCAAGAAGTGGTCCTGCTATTACTTATGGTATACTTTCTTCTTTGACCCCTGTTGATGTAAGTGGACCAGTAATTGCGCTGGAAGCACCAGGTGCTCAATCAGCAGATACACATGTTACTTTGCAAATTAATGATGCATTGGTAACGGCTTTACCTGGTGTAACTATTTTACCAGCATCTGAATACACAATTGAACTAAGCCAGGTTATTGTTGCTGGCAGAACGCTTGATACAGTGATTTTAAATTTGCCTCATTCTGCTAATCTTGATCCGAATTTAACATACGGAATTGGATTAAGTATTACATCAGCAGATAATAGTTTCACAGTAGCATCAAATATGAAAGACCTGGTTTTGAAATTTGGTGTTAAGAATAAATATGATGGAGTTTGGACTGCAACCCCAGGAGCAGGTTCTACCAACAACGGATTTGTTGATCACTCAAATGCTACCTTTAGTAGTATAGGTTATTTACCCTATGAATTGAGACTAGTAACTGCTGGTCCTTCGACTGTATGGGTAACAAGATTAATTAATGGCAACTGGGATCCAGGTTACTTGTTCTTTACAGGTACTGGCGGAAGTTATTATGGAAATTTTGGGTTAGTAGTAACTTTTGACGCAACTGATCATATTTCTGATGTGCATAATTATTATGGCGATCCAACTAATCCTCCTACAGGGGTAGGAACTCCCGGAGGTACTGGAGCACCTTTGTATCAATCGACCCAAGGTCCTTCAATACGTCGAGCCACTATAGACCCAAGTGGGGTAAATGCTTATGATGAAAGTGGAGCAGCTCCTATTATTGATATTAAATACTGGATGTTCCAAACAACGTATATGGGTGACGGAAGTCCGAGGTCTGAATTTGATGAACATTGGGAGCGTACAGGAGACAGACCTTAATTTTGATTTAAAACTTTAATGAATAATAAAAGAACCGCCATTGCAAAATGGCGGTTCTTTTATTAAATACATTCTTAGCCAAGCACTTAAATTATATAAAAGTAATTTTTGGATGTTAAAGAAATCCTGTTTTCATATAGTAACTTTGCTTTAAAAACAAACTAAATATTATGGCTGATCAAAAACCTGTAGAAAATCAATTGAACATAGAAATATCGGAAGAGGTTGCCGAGGGTACTTATGCAAATCTTGCGATTATTACTCATAGCCACGCAGAATTTGTAGTGGATTTTGTAAACGTAATGCCAGGTACACCAAAAAGCCGCATAAAGAATCGTATCATACTTACTCCTTTCCATGCAAAGCGTTTTATGAAAGCAATCATCGATAATATAAAAAAATTCGAAGCCGCAAATGGTACTATACAGGATATGGAGTCAGTGGAGATCCCGTTCAATTTTGGAGGACCTACGGCGCAAGCTTAATTTGAAAATTTGATGATTTGAAGATTTGAAAATGCGGTGGCTTTAATCAGCACATTTTCAAATCTTCAAATTTTCAAATCATTCCCTCATCAGCAAAACTAAAATACCCTTCTTCACTTACTATAATGTGATCAAGTACTTTAATGTCAAAATAAGTAGCTGCCATTTTTATCTTCTGGGTTATCTCTTCATCTGCTTTACTTGGTATTAAATTGCCGGAAGGATGATTATGACTTAATATGATGGAGGTAGCTCCTTCTTCAATTGCTTTTTTTAAGATCATTCTTGGGTCTGCAACTGTCCCGGTAATTCCCCCACGGCTTATGATCTCAAAATGCTTTATTTTATTTGCACGGTTTAAAAATATTACAGCAAACACTTCATAGCTGAAATCTTTTAAAATTGTTTTTAGATACTCAGCAATTTCTTTACTGTTTCTAACCATTGTTTTTCCAAGTATGGCTGAACTATGCCTTCGTCTTCCCAGTTCCAGCGCAGCAGATATGGTGATGGCCTTGGCTTGTCCGATACCCTTTATTTTTTGAAAGTCTTTCAGCGATATTTTACCAAGTTCATTTAAATTATTATGTCCAAGCTTTAGTACATCTTTGGCCAATTCAACTGCAGACTTTTCTTTATTTCCATTATTGATAAGGATGGCTAATAATTCTGAATCACTCAAAAAGGAAGCGCCTTTGGCAATCATTTTTTCACGGGGCCTGTCATCGGGTGGCCAGTTTTTTATTGATGAAGAGGGCAGATTAATATTTTCCATAAATTCAAATTTAATTCAAGTAAACTAAATGTATTTTCGCACTAAATTTTATTTAGTTAAACTCAATATTCAATCACATGCAATCAAATGCGAAGATTTTTTCAGGCCGTGGCTCTAAATACCTGGCTGAAAAAATTGCAAAAAAATTTGGTGAGCCATTAGGTAAGGTAAATATTCAACAGTTTAGTGATGGAGAAATTGGGGTGGAGTTCGTGGAAAGTATCAGGGGCAGGTTTGTTTTTTTAATACAGAGTACTTTTTCTCCAACAGATAACCTGATGGAACTGTTGCTGATGATTGATGCAGCTAAAAGGGCCTCTGCTTATAAAGTGATTGCGGTAATTCCTTATTATGGTTATGCCAGGCAGGACAGGAAAGACAGACCAAGGGTTGCCATTGGCTCAAAACTGGTAGCTAATATGCTAACGGCTGCTGGAGCTGACAGGGTGGTAACAATGGACCTTCATGCTCCGCAGATCCAGGGCTATTTTGATATTCCCGTAGATCACCTGGATTCATCTGCTATATTTATCCCCTATATAGAAAATCTTAATCTTGCTAATCTAACGTTCGCTGCGCCTGATGTGGGAAGTGCAAACAGGATCAGGGAGATCGCTACCTATTTTGAATGTGAGATGGTTATTTGTGACAAGCACAGAAAAAGAGCCAATGAGATCGCCAGCATGGTTGTAATCGGGGACGTAACTGACAGGGATATTGTATTGATAGACGATATATGTGATACCGGCGGTACATTAACTAAAAGTGCCGGTTTGATGATTGAAAAAGGTGCCAGGAGTGTAAGGGCACTGTGTACCCATCCTGTACTTAGTGGCAAAGCTTATGAGAATATTCAGAATAGCGTGTTGGATGAACTCGTAGTTTGCGATACCATACCTGTAAAACCAATCTGCGACAAAATAAAAGTGCTTTCTACAGATGAACTTTTTGCCGTGGCAATCAGAAATGCGTATGAAAATAAAAGCATAAACAGCCTTTTCATCAGGGGGAGGTTAAAAGGAAAGATAAATACATGATAAACAAGAGTTTGATTTGGAGTTATCCTGGAATCAAAAAAGTTCTAAAACTCATAACTTATAACTCATAACTCTAAACTCTTTCCCCTACCTTTGCGCCTCATAAAAAATTAAATAACAATGAAATCAATTACAATCGAAGGACAACTGAGGACCGAAAGTGGGAAAAAAGCCACCCGCCAACTTCGCTCTCAGGAACTGGTGCCAGGTGTAATTTACGGCGGCGAAACTGAAATTAATTTTTCTGCCCCTGCGGCTGCTTTTAAAAGCATCGTTTACACTGCGGAATTTATGCTTGCAGACATTAAGATAGAAGGGAAAACCTATCGTTGCATTCTAAAAGATCTACAATTTAACAAAGTAAGCGACTTGCTTTCTCATGTTGACTTTTTAGAATTGGTAGAAGACAAAAAGGTTATTGCAATGTTACCATTGAAGTATGTGGGAGTTCCTGCCGGTGTTAAAGCTGGTGGTAAACTGGTAACGAAAATGAAATCGATTAAGGTAAAGACTTTGCCTAAATTTCTAAAGGAATTTATTGAAGTAGATCTTACCAATCTTGAGTTGAATGAAAACGTACGGGTAGAAAATATTGTTGCTAATAATATGGAAGTATTGAATTCTCCAAGAATTCCGATAGCATCTGTTACTATGACCCGTCAATTGAAACAAGAAGAAGCTGCGGCTCCTAAAGCCGCTGCACCTGCTGCAAAAGCCGCTGCACCTGCTGCTAAAGCTGCTGCACCTGCTGCTGCAAAAGCACCTGCTGGAAAAAAATAAATTGATTTACTTATAGAAAAAAGCCCTTTTATTTAAAGGGCTTTTTTTATTATTAACAGGAGCAAAAGTTAAACTTAGCTAACTTTGCGTTCCTAAAATATACTACTAATGGGAATGGATAGAAATACGGTAATTGGTTTTATACTTATCGGTGCGTTGTTAATAGGCATGTTTATTATAAATAGTAAAAGCCAACTTGCTTATGAAGGAGAAAAAAAACGCATTCAGGATTCAACAGAAACGGCAGAAAAAGCAAGAGCTAAAATGGATACTGCCGCAATTAGAAGAGATTCTGTGCAGGTTGCTGCCATGCAGGCAACAAAACCATCTAATGCTTTCCAGGTAAACGCAACGGCAGAAAAAATAACTACGATCGAAAACGAAGTTTTGAAAATATCCTTTTCAAATAAAGGGGGGCAACCACGTACGGTAGAATTAAAGAAGTATAAGAAATTAGACGGCAGCCCGGTATTTATACAGAAAGGTGATTTTAATAAATTATCCTATAAGATCAATACAAGCAATAACAGCGCAACATTTACTGATGATCTTATTTTTTCTGAACCTGTTATTGGAAATGATGGAAAAAATCAAACGATAAGTTTTAGCTTAGGAGACAGTCTTGGAAGAAAAATTATACACAAATACACTGTAAAAGCAGACGATTATTTAGTAGATCTTGATATATCGGTCAGAGGAGCTGATCAACTATTTACACAAAATGCTATCAATTTTGTTTGGCAGGCAGAAGCAGAGCAAATTGAAAGTGATCATAAGTATGAACTAACGCAAACGCATATCTGCTATGTAAAAGACAATGCTTTTGATTTTGAATACCTGGGAAGCGGCGGTAGCAAGGAGTTTAGCAAACCAGTTGACTGGATTGCATTAAAGCAACAGTTTTTTGCAACGGCATTTTCAGCGAAAAATAATAAGTTTTCTACAGCGACCACGAACTGGGTTGTGCCTGTAGATACAAACAGCAACTACTTAACCCAGGCAACTACAACCGCCAAATATACCATTAGCGGCAACGATCCCAACATTGCTTTGCAATTTTACTATGGCCCGAGTGATTATAATGTCCTAAAAAAGTATGATAATAAAATGGAGAACATGGTTCCTTATGGAAGCGGGATGTTTGCCTTCGTAAAATATATTAACCGTTATTTCCTGTTGCCGGTTTTTGATTTTATTCAAAGTAATGTAGCCAGTATGGGAATTGTGATCTTGCTGCTTACTTTACTGATACGTCTTATTACATCGCCTATTTTATATAAGAGTTATCTAAGCGGGGCTAAAATGAAAGTGCTAAAACCAGAGGTTGATGCGCTTAAAGCAAAGTATAAAGATGATCAGCAGGCCTTTAGTATGGAGCAAATGAAGTTATGGCGTTCAGCGGGAGTGAGTCCGCTGGGTGGCTGTTTACCAGCGGTGCTGCAAATCCCGATATTCATGTCCCTTTATTATTTCTTTCAATCAAATATTGATCTGAGGGGCAAAAGTTTCTTATGGGCGCATGACCTGGCAGCGTATGATTCTATTGCAAAATTACCTTTCAGCATCCCATTCTATGGCGACCACGTTAGTTTATTCACACTAACGGCAGTGATTACCAGTTTGTTGATATCCATTTACAGCATGAGTAATATGCAGGATAACAGCAACCCGGTTATGAAGTATATGCCATATATATTCCCGGTATTGTTGCTGGGTGTGTTTAATAAACTGCCCGCCGCCTTAACCTGGTATTATACTATTTCAAATACAATAACACTTATTTTGCAAATTGTCATTCAGAAATATATTATCAACCATGAAAAAATTTTAGCTGAGATAAGTGAAAAAAGAAAGCAGCCTGTAAAAAAATCAAAAATGGCGGAACGTATAGAAGCTATGCAGGAAAGCCAAAAGAAGTTGCAGGACATGAAAAATAAACCAAGGGGGAAATAAAAAGTTAATTAGAGTAGAAATCCCGTGTTTTTTAAGCACGGGATTTTTTATGAAGCTCATTCGTTAACATTTGGCATGGGTTTCTATTACCTTTAGTGAATAAAATTTTTATTATGAGAAATTGGAAACTCCTGTTGCTTTTTTTTATATGTAATACTTCATTGATTGGTCATTCCCTTGCACAAAAAATAGTTAATGAGGCAACGATCAGTTATGCTATTTCAACAGAATCAACCGATGATAAATCTACGGCAGCAAAATCATTAGAAGGGGCAACGCTTACTGTTTATATTAAAGGAAATCAAAGCAGAACCGATATGATTAGTGCTTTGGGTACAGAATCAAATTTATACGATTCAAAGACCGCTAAAGGAACAATTTTAAAACAATACAGTGGTCAGAAACTGATGATCACGCTTACAGGTAATAATTGGGAACAGAAAAACCAGTTTTATCAAAACATGAAATTCAGCATAGACAACACAGAACAAACGATTGCCGGATTAAAATGTAAAAAAGCAACTGGTAAATCTCCAGATGGAAATACATTGATTGTTTATTTTGCTTCTGACATTGTATTAGTAAATAAACATTATAACAATGCATTTACACAATTGCCTGGACTACCTGTTCAATATGAATTGCAATCGGGGAAATTAAAATTTAAATACCTGTTGAGTAATGTAAATTATGATCCGGTACCTGCTGCGAAATTTGAAATCCCAAAAACAGGATTTAGAATAATGTCTTATGAAGAAACACAGCAATTGAAAAAAGGAGAAAATTAAAATTCAATAATAGCAGCAATAAAAAAACCGCTTAATAAGCGGTTTTTTTAATTTGATTTTATAATTAGTTTCATTCCAGTATATCCTTGTTTAATTTCCGGAATAATTATTTTTTGTTTATAAGGAATTATATAAATGTTACTTCCTTTTTGATAAGTAACAACATTCGCAGAGATAAGAGAACCATTTACTTTTTGTACACTGGTTATTAAACTGCCGGTATATTTTAAACCTGATTTTAAATTAAAAGACAATGAATTTTTAAGGGAAGTATTAGCAGGGATATTAAGGTTTATTTTGGTCTTCGTTTTTTTACCTACGCCCCTGTCCGCAAATGACATAAGCATATTCCCGGCAAGAATACCTACAATTAGTATCGATTTGGTTATTTGGCTCATGATTATTAAATAATTATAATACTGTTACAAATATACTAATTTTTTCCTGTTAAATAAGTACCACTCATCAAAGATTTTTTAAATAAATTATAATTACCTTAAAATTTCTGAGAATTGTTAGTAAAAACTTGCTAACCAATCTTTTTATTCCTAAATTACAATAACCTATTGATACATGAGTAAAAACCCTTATAGACAGGACCGTGAAGAATTAAAGGAACTTTTACAGCAATATGCCAACTTGAAGGCAGGTAAAAGCTATTCTTTTATTGAGGAAGATGGATTTGAACGAATTATAGATTATTTTGATGAAAAAGAGCAATATCCACAGGCTCTAGAGGCTACAGAATCTGCCATGGAGCAGTACCCTTATTCTGCCGCTCTTTTGATTAAAAAAGCCGATTTACTTATTTCTCTTCGCAGGTACCAGGAAGCCTTATACATTTTGGAGCAAGCTGAATTATTAGACAGCACAGATACATCATTATATATATTAAAAACAGATGCCTACCTGGCACTGGATTTACAGGAAAAGGCAGCAGGGCTTCTTGAAGCAGCCATTGAAACTTTTGAAGGGGAAGAAAAAATAGATCTTTTATTTGAACTGGCTGATGTATATGATGATTATGAAAATTTTGAGAAGGTTTTTGATTGCCTGAAAATTATATTAGAACAGGATCCTTCCAATGAAGAGGCATTGTACAAAATATGTTTCTGGACCGATTTTACCGGCAGAAATGAAGAAGGTATTAAACTCCACCAAAAGATAATAGAAGAATTTCCTTTTAGTGAATTGGCATGGTTTAATCTTGGAGCGGCTTACCAGGGCTTAAAATTATATGAAAAGGCAATAGATGCATACCAATATGCAGTAGCCATAGATGAAAAGTTTGATTACGCTTACCGGAATATGGGAGATGCTAATATTAAACTTAGAAAATATAAAGAAGCTATAGAAGTATTGGAAAAAGTGCTTGAACTTACCAGGCCAGAGGCTGTTATTTACGAAGCGATCGGTCATTGTAATGATAAAGTGGGGAATTATGCCCAGGCAAGATTCAATTATAAAAAGGCCTGCCATCTAAACCCTGAAGACAGCCAGATGCATTATAAAATTGCCTGTACTTACATGAATGAAGGGATCTGGCACAATGCAATAAAATCATTGGAAACGGCATCAAAAATGCATTTAATGCAACCGGAATATAATCTTGCATTGGGCCGTTGTTATATGCAACTTGGAAATATTGATGAAGCCATTACTTATTTTGGAAATGTTGTGAGAGTGAGGCCCAAAAATATTACAGGCTGGGTTGAATTATTAAAATGTCTTTACCTGGGTAAATTATTTGAAGAAGGATTGGAATATGCAGCATTTGCATTTGAACAAACGGATTCAAAAACGATTTTCATTTTCTTTAAAAGCATGTTCCTGTTTGCAACCGGAAAATCGAAGGAAGCTTTAATATGCCTGGAAAATGGAATGGTTATCAATTCAAAATTGATCAAGCAATTTATTGAGATCAATCCAGCTATTTTACAGCATCAGCAGGTAGTGGAACTTATTGCAAAGTATAAGAAGAAAAGATCAAGAAAATAATTTCAGCTTACTTCATTTTATTTTTTGCAATTGGTTTGAAAGCGCATCACGCAATAAAAAATCCCGTTAAAACTTTCACTCATCTATTTTAGTGCATTTATTTGATGCGCATTAAATATCTTTGCCGCCTCATTAGAAAAAACCAGCAATGAATTTTAACCTTACACAAATTCCAGAAAGGACAAGCAAACCTCGTACTAACGGTATCACCATGGTGATGGATAAAGGGCTCAGCATACAGGAAGCGGAGAATTTTATGAGTATAGCACATCCGCATGTGGATGTTGTAAAACTTGGCTTCGGCACTTCCTATGTTACTCCTAATCTTAAAGAAAAGCTGGAAGTGTACAGGTCTTACAATATGCCTGTTTATTTTGGAGGCACTTTGTTTGAAGCTTTTTTAATAAGGAACCAGTTTGATGATTATATAAATGTGTGTAAAGAATTTGGTGTAAGCTATATGGAAGTTAGCGACGGCTCCATCACGATTCCCCATACTGAAAAATGCGGCTACATTGAAAAACTTTGCAAACACGGCGTAGTACTTAGCGAGGTTGGAAGTAAAGATGCGGCACACATTATTCCTCCTTATAAATGGATTGAATTGATGCGTGCAGAACTTGAAGCAGGCTCGACTTATGTAATTGCTGAAGCAAGAGAAGCTGGAAATGTTGGTATCTACAGGGGAACCGGGGAGGTGAGAGAAGGACTTGTTCAGGAAATTCTGACCCAGATACCGGAAGAGAAGATTCTTTGGGAAGCTCCACAAAAAGCACAACAATTATACTTCCTGGAATTGATAGGTTGTAATGTTAACCTTGGAAATATTGCACCCTCGGAAGTCTTGCCTTTGGAAGCCATGCGCATAGGTTTACGCGGTGATACTTTTGAACTTTATCTTGACAAATAATACAATAATGAATCTTTATGGGTTGATAGGTTATCCGCTTGGTCATTCTTTCTCAAAAAAATATTTTACAGAAAAATTTGAAAAAGAAAATCTTACTGATTGTTTTTTTGAATTATTTCCATTCGAAAATATAAAAGCCTTTCCAACCCTGATCAATAAAGAAAAAGAACTCAGGGGATTGGCCGTTACCATTCCTTACAAAGAATCAGTCATTCCTTATCTTTCTTTTTTAGATGAGAAAGCAAAAGAGATCGGTGCAGTTAATTGCTTAAAAATTTACAACAAACATTTATTGGGTTATAATACGGATGCATTGGGTTTTGAAAGATCCTTTGTACCTCTCTTACAAAGCAATCATGCAAAAGCTTTGGTATTAGGAAGTGGTGGTTCGTCCAAAGCCGTTCAATATGTATTGAGAAAACTGGGTATTGAATTTTTAGTCGTTACAAGACAAGCGGTGAGTGGAAAAGATTTCATAAGTTATGATAAGATCGATAAACAAATGATTGCATCCTACCCAATCATTATTAATTGTACACCTGTTGGCATGTCTCCCAACGACGACGCCTACCCGCAAATTCCATATCAGTGGCTTGATCAAAAAAATCTACTTTACGATCTTATCTATTCACCGGCGGAAACTCAATTTTTAAAAAAGGGTTTGGAAAGAGGGGCAGATGTGAAGAATGGGTATGAGATGTTGGTAATACAGGCTGAAGAGAATTGGCGGATTTGGAGGGGTTTATAATTGCCATTGGGCTTAATCCAACAGGAAATAAATGCAATGAATAATGGGCTTTAGCCCCATTAATGGTTTGCACTTTAAAGTTGCCCTTTAAAATACTTTTTAAATCTTCGCTGCCGTTGAACCACGGCATCCTGCTAACCAAGGCAGGAATTAATTGAAATCATTCCATGTAGCAAATTTTTTGTAGCAAAATAAAATCCTACAAAATATTTGCTACAATGTATTGCCTTCTCCGACAGCCCGTTTTTTCGGAAGATTTGATCTTACCAGCAGTATAATCGGGCAGGGGAGCCGTTTATATATCATTATGGCCAATCCTATGATTTCGAATACATATAGAGCCGGCAGCATTTACAAATCTATAAAAAAGGAAATGAGGTTAGCACAAACCCGGCGGAAATGACAGGAAATGGTGGTTTTTGGTATTGTTCGTTAAATCCATCCTTCGTTGCAGCAAGGATGCAGGTAGGAAGCAACAAGAGAGCAACAAGGATGTGGAATGAATATTTATTGGAAGCTGAAGAAGTATTTATACCCCAGCCTTTGTTAGTGGGCTGCCGATAGCAGGTATGCCATACAATGCAAAAGCGCAGGAAGTAATTTTTATCGTTTAAAAATGAATGACCTCGACGGGAATTTTTCCTACAGTGAAATAATCCATGTTAACAACAATTGCGCATCTTCGCCTATCCGCATTTCACCTAACCCATCCAGTGAAAAAATTTTTATTGAAAATCTTCAACGGGATGATCAACTGGTCATCGTTGATATGTTGGGCAGGGAATTATATCATGTATATGCTATAAATAATTCCAAAGAAATTAATATTCAGCAGCTACCGGCCGGACTGTATTTTTTAAAAGTGCTTAGAAAAAATGTAAAAGTTGAAACTACTAAATTTTTAAAAAAGTAATTTTATAAAAGTCCTATTGGGTTTTAAAATTTCATAGGTCCGTCCCCATTCGTCAATATGCGCTGACGTTGTTATCACGAACTTTTAATAATAGTTTTGTGCTTATGAGAATAGCTGAGAACAGAAACCCGGATGTTAAGTTTTTGTTGCATAAATAAGCATAACTTCCAAAAAAGTCCAGCTTGAAAAATATCCACATAGCTTTTGTACCTTAGCAATAATCTTAAATATCAAACAAAATTTTTGGTATGAGGTATTTTTTATTCCTTCTCTTATGCACTCCGCAATTTTTAAAAGCACAGTCTTGCACTGGCCACTGGGTTAGTAATCATCCGTTAACTTTTCAATGTATTTCCGGACAACAAATCGGTTACAATAACTTGACCGGTGATCCCTCAGGTTGTCCCATAAATCCAGTATACACAGCAACACAAATAAACTCATTCATATTTGACAATCCTGTAAATGATTTTTTTATTGATTTTAATGCGTTGGATTGTACTGTGCCAGGTTGTCCACGCATGCAAATTAAGATCAATGATATATTTTATCCACTTACTACCTCTAATTTGACTGAGCTGCCCCCGGGAACGGTATGTTTCGGCTCGAGTTCTTTTATTACCCTTACTAGCGATGGATTCATTACCACGACTGTAGGTCAATCAAATGGACAGGGCAGGCTTGTTTTTTCAGGCGTAAATGCTTCCATTATAACCATTTCTACAAATGATAGGGCAGGAGGAATTGTAGTAGACAATCCTTGCTTTGAACCTCTCCCGGTACAAATAAAAAGTTTCAAAGGGCATACTACTGGCAGTTGTGAAGTAAAATTGGAATTTGAATCAGGTATTGAGTCAAATGTCCGCAACATAGAAGTAGAGGGGAGTTTTGACGGCGTTGCTTTTTCAAAGTTGCTTGAGATTTCCCCGCAAGGAAGTGATAGCAGGTATACTCTTCAATGCAAAAGCGCAGGAAATAATTTTTATCGCTTAAAAATTAGTGACCTTGACGGGAATTTTTCCTACAGTGAAATAGTCCATGTCAACAACAATTGCGCATCTTCACCTATCCGCATTTCACCTAACCCATCCAGTGAAAAAATTTTTATTGAAAATCTTCAACGGGATGATCAACTGGTCATCGTTGATATGTTGGGCAGGGAATTATATCATGTATATGCTATAAATAATTCCAAAGAAATTAATATTCAGCAGCTACCGGCCGGACTGTATTTTTTAAAAGTGCTTAGAAAAAATGTAAAAGTTGAAACTGCAAAATTTTTAAAAAAGTAATTTAACTTTCAATACTAATAATATATAGGGGCTGTTCAATGGCAGCCCCTTTTTAAATATTCTGAATTGAGCGTGTATTCTACCGTACAATAATGTGACGGGTTGTTTTGTTTCCTTTTTCATCGGAAATAATAACATGATAAATGCCTGAAGCGATTGCATTGCCGAGATTCACTTTAATCGTTTTATTATTCTCGGCCTGACTTACCCTTTGCTTTAAAATAACCTGGCCGGTTGAATTTACCACCTGGATGTTATACGTTCCTGAGATTTTGTTATTTAATTCAACAAAAAATTCCCCGTTTGTAACCGGGTTGGGAAATACATCCTGGAATGGCTTTTCTGATACATGTGCCATTTTTGAAAAACTGGCCCTGTTAAATACCAAAGTAAACCTGCCTGCCATTGAAGTGGCATTACTGTCAACCACAAACGAAATTTCCGTGTCTTCATCAAGAGAAATGTCATAAGTAGTATCCTGGTAGTTATCAATCAATATGGCTGTTAGTCCTCCCTCTGCCAGGTTTGATGGCCCGAATTTTAACGTATACGTTTCCGGGGCAAGATTACCTCGTGTATGATTTGCATGTATGAGACTTATAGGCATAGAATGCTTGTTTCATTAATTTCAATGAAGAGATATTAAACGATAAAAGATAAATTGGAAATCAATGAAAGCCGTTAAAACGTTTAGTACCGGTAATGGGTAGCCGAATGACTGAATCTGTTTTAATACTTAGGATAATTAAACTTATGAAAGTTTTGTGGAACTAAAAAGCAACTTCGTATTAACAAATTGCTATCTGGAATGGAGAAGTGCCAGGACATGAACTTTTTCGGGAGAGAAAAAATGATTTAATAAGGAGGAAAACCTAAAACCCTCTGTCAGCAAGGGTTTATAAACCTGAACATTTATTTAGTTCGTTAAAATATAAAAAAAATGTGAACAACTTTATCTGGATTCCGGATGTAAAAATTTAAAAGATGTGGAAAGTACTATGATGATCAGTAAACAATGTTTAACACAGCAGGGCAACCATCCCTGTTAACTCATAAAAAATTTCAATCTATCAACTTTGTTCTCAATTCCTCCGGCACCGACATCACTTTCTTATTCGCATAATCATAACAGATCATTCCCGTTTTTACCCTGGCTACAATGATATTCTTTTCATCCCGTTTAGTTTCCACTAAATAAAATAATTCAAAACTCACTCTTGAAATTTCACCGGCCCGAATACTTATCGTTAATGTATCACCATAAAAAGATTCATTTACATATTCAACAACAAGGTCACTTATGATAAGCCCGGCACCTGCC
>JBDTLP010000082.1:0-22812 GCA_039934735.1 Ferruginibacter sp.
ACTTCTAATAATATTTTTTCATTTTCTGCAAGCCTTTTTAATAATTGTTCTGTTGATGGCCCTGAACCAAGTTTATGCTTTCCCGCAAGTGAAATAGCATGCTGTTCTAATTGTTCTATTGTGAATAATTCTGCTCTGAGTGGATTTTTTCCTGTACTGCTTTTATAGTTGGAAGCATCACCAAAAAAAGGTTCGATTATATTTTTCTTTAAGGCAGTAATTGCCTGTGGGAGCATTTCAAAAATGTCTGCCTGTTTGTTTTTTCGTTTATCCACTTTATTCATCTATGTTTCTAAATTTTAATTGCAAATCAGGATAAATGCATATGTGACATAACATTCCCCATGCATGTACGCTTTACCAGAATATTGTTTGCAATATTTAAACCAGAGAGGATTGAGGAACTATTATCCCGTTTACTTTCCTGTCATCAAATTAAGTTCAGCGATTTTATTTCACTTTTATTGAGCGCAGTTTTAAGTGGAGAAATCGTGATCGTATATTTTCCACGCAACAGATCATAATCACTTATAGAAAGATCTTTCATTTTGTTGTAACAAAAATTATCTGCATGAAACGGAAATATATCAGGAATGCCGTTTTCCGCAAGTTGCAGGTGAAGTAAATAGATAAAGGTTAATTGCTTTTCTGTTACGGTAACAATATGTACTTCGCAATTGAATTTTTTGAAAAGAGAGGCTGTGATGAATTCTATATCGGCAGTAAAGCATATTCCCACGTCAGGCATTTCGAGGTTAAAATCTTTAATAAACTCAACGAGGATCCTTTCGCCGGTTTTCATGTAGAATATTTTAAAGAAGTACGTTGAAAAAGAAAAAAAAGTTTTTGTAAAATAAAAAAGGCCTCGCCCCAACTCCGAGGGACCAACTCTATTTATTCAGAAACCTTGTAAAAACATAGCGTATTAAAATGAATAATTTTAATATGCAAAGGCATTTGCTAACTTTAACCAATGAAAATTTTTAATTCAGTTCAAATAAAAGAATGGGATGCCTTCAGTATAAAAGAGCAGGGTATTTTATCAATTGACCTGATGGAAAGAGCTGCTTATGCCTGTTATTCCTGGTTGCTGAATAATAATTTTACACAAAAACATATCCATCTTTTTTGTGGTAAGGGAAATAATGGCGGTGACGGCTTAGCACTTGCCAGAATATTGATAGAAAATAATGTTGCAGTATCTGTATATATTCTTGAATTGGGTAAAACGGGCACCCATGATTTCCAGGAAAACTTACAGCGGTTGCACCGGCTCACATCTGAAATACATTTTATACAAGCTGGGTTTGCTGCTCCTCCTGTTAATAATAATAATGACCTTGTAGTAGATGCATTATTTGGAACCGGTTTAAACAAACCCATTGAAGAATTGGCATTAGAATTAATTGAATTTTTAAACAATACCACATGCCCGCTTGTTTCTATTGATATCCCCAGCGGCTTATTTACGGATAAAACTACGAAAGGACAAACGGCCATATCGGCAACCTATACCCTCAGTTTTCAGCATTATAAACCGGCATTTTTATTCCCGGAAAATAATGCATTGATCGGGCAGCTTCATTTGCTTGACATTGGCCTCAGTAGTAATTATGAAAACAATGAACCTGCTCCTTATGAACTACTGGAAGCAGGTATCGTAAAAGGAATTATTAAACCAAGAAATAAATTTTCCAACAAAGGAAACTTCGGCCATGCGGCACTGGTAGCCGGTAGTTATGGAATGATGGGTGCGGCTGTTCTTGCAGCAAGATCTTGTTTATACAGCGGCGCAGGTAAACTTACTACTCATATTCCTTCCTGTGGCTACGAAATTATGCAAACAGTTGCTCCCGAAGCAATGTGTAAAGTATCTGGCGAAAAATTTATTGAGGATATTGAAAATACAGATGCTTATAGCGCCATTGGTATTGGGCCTGGTATTGGACTTCAAAAATCAACAGGCGATTTATTAAAAAGGATCTTTACCGCTAATCCTGCTTCATTATTATTAGATGCAGATGCTTTGAATTGTATTGCTGCAGATAAAAAATTATTGTCATTATTACCAGCCGGTACGATCATCACTCCACATCCGAAAGAATTTGAAAGATTTTTTGGCAAAACATCAAATGATTTTGAAAGACTTGAACTTGCGATAAAAAAAGCAAGTGAATTAAATATATATATTGTCTTAAAGGGACATCATACCGCGATCATTACGCCACCTGGTAAAGTATATTTTAATGATACCGGTAATGCAGGAATGGCCAAAGCTGGTATGGGTGATGTGCTAACGGGGATCATTACGGGCTTAATGGCCCAACATTATACTTTACCAGAAGCGGCAATTCTCGGAGTATTCCTGCATGGTTTGGCGGGAGATATTGCTGCAGAAAAATTTTCTCAACAGGCCATGCAGGCAAGTGATCTTATTCATTGCATGGGTGATGCCTGGAAAATTTTATGCGATTAAGATTTACCTGGCAATCAATATTTTTTTACTACCTGATCTTGTTTTAATAAAATAAGTCCCTGTTGATAAAGCACTCACATCAACGCTATTAATGCCATAGATCAATATAAACGTTTTTACAATTGCACCCGTATTGCTGATGATATTTGCCTGCGAACCAATTAAAGATTCATCAATAACATCCATCTGCATTTCTCCTTTCACAGGATTGCTTAAAATACTAAATGCTGCTTTATCTTTTGTTGATCTTACAACAACCACATCTGAAAAAGTAAACTTACCATCAATATCTATCATCTTCAATTTGTAATAAACAATTGCTGCTGGAAGTATTACTTTTTGTAAATAGCTGTTGTCCCCACTTCCGGTTGCTGGAACATTTGCTATTGTTTTAAAAATCCTTCCATCAATACTTTCTTCTACATCAAATGATCTTGTGTTTATTTCATTGGCAGTTGTCCATTTTAATAAATCGATATTACCTGCTTGTGTATAAGCTTTAAAAGACAAAAGATTCAATGGTACAACCGTAAAGTTTACAACGGTAGAAGCAATATTCGTAGCAACAGGGCTATTGAAATCAAAGTATATTCCTGCTATATTATTAATCGTAGTATTAGCAGGCAAGGTTGTTTTTGCACGCACTTTAAATCTTACAAAGCCATGGCTCTTTGCTTCATTCACATTGCTATCGGGCAATAAGATATTTGTAAATTCAAAAAGTGTATTTGCACCCTTTTGAGTAACCTTACAGGGATGTGAAGCATCAATCATTTTCAGTGTATTGGATTGCAACAAACTGCTGTTAAGCGTGTCAGTTATGATCACATTAAAAGCGGTATCGGTTCCTGTATTCTGAAATCTTATAAGATAATTAATATAGGTACCTCCATTCACCTCATCGGTACTAAGGTATGGAGTTGCGTCTTTATCATTTGGATCATAAGAACCTGTTATTACTGAAGCGGCACTGTCGCTGGCGGTCTTTGTACCTGCTGTTACAATTGCATGAGCAATGATTATTGAACCCAGATCTGCAGTTGGTTTTACCACAAATTGAGCAAAAAATGTTTTGTCCTCACCCGGAATAAAACTACTTGCTGCAATGCTGAGGCTGCTCCCATTGTCTGTAACGCTGCCAATTGTACTTTGGTCGTAAGTAAGTTTTGTATTATCATAGTTCAATACAAAACCAGGAGAGAGCGTTGTGGTGCCTGTGTTTTCATAATTGATCCAATAGCCAAAATTATAACCTGGCCTTGCTGCTGTAAATGGTGTGACCGAAACGCTTACAGCGCCCAGGCTTATGGTAGGTTGCAATGGCAGATCGCCAACAAAAATGGTATCGTTTGCATTTACAGATAGCGTCATTGGAGCAATAGCCGAATAATATAATGGCGGGTTTACGGTGAGTGTATAATCTCCTGTACCGTAAGCATATACTTTAAATGCTCCATCATTATCACTGTATCCTATTGTGCCGCCGGTAAGTTGCACCCTCACGTTTCGTTTGTAAATTTCATTTGCATCTCTCACGCCATTGCTGTTGATATCATAAAATACTTTACCAATGATCACGGGATTTATAAAGCAGCTGTTTTTGTTTGTAAGCGGACTGCAAACGGGAAAAGAATGCAGCGGCAGTAAATTACTAAACTCATCGTGTACATAGGGATCATTGGGAAGGCAACGTATTTTAGAAGTATCGATACTTACAATCGGTACTTCAGAACGAAAGGGAAAACAGTATATATTATTATGATCACTATAAAGTGTAATGAGCCATTGACCTGGATGTTGACCAAGATCGGGTAAACTGGTAAGGTTATTAAAGGAACAATTGATCCTGTTCATTGTTACAGGTATTGAATCTGGCAAACTTGTAAGAAGGTTATGAGGAACATCCAGGAACCTTAACATTTTTGGCAAATCAGGTAATTGGGTTATTTGCGAAGAAACTATTTCCAATTGATCCAGGCTATCTGGCAAATGCGGAAGACTGGTTATTGGTTGTCCATCACATACGAGTGTCCTGAGCGATTTAAAATATTGCAACCCTTCTAAACTTGAAATGACAGGTAATGTATCAGTAGGTGCTGCACTTAAACTCATAACAGTACCAGTAGAAAGTGCGGTACAGGTAGTATCCATCATCTGAGCTCCATTAAAACACGAAGGAAAATTTTGCATCAGGTAAGCCCGGAAATTATCATCAGGAATTGTTACAAATTGTGCTTTTGTATTTGTAATAATAAATACGAGTATGAGAAAGGTTAAAGACTTTTTCATAAAAAAGTTTATGATGGTAAAATAGAAGTCTTTTAAAGGTAGCCATTATAAGCAGGACATTAATAAAAATCTATCCTGTTTCTTATACCAAAAGAATGATCAAAACAGGATGATTATTTTAATTACATAAATAAGGCGTCCTCATAATCATGGTTTTCCGCAGTTTTACCCTATTTTTGCCGACCAAAAATCAGAACTAATCTATATGGACAATTTGATCTATGTTATTCCGGCGATGGGCATTGTAGGCCTGTTATACACTTTTATAAAATTTGCATGGGTTTCTAAGCAGGATGCAGGAAATGACCGCATGAAAGAGATCAGTACCTACATTGCTGAAGGAGCCATGGCTTTTTTAAAGGCTGAGTATAAGATCCTTACCTATTTTGTAATTATCGGTGCATTATTACTCGGTGTAATGGGTTATACCAATTCAAATAGCCACTGGAGTATTGCACTTGCATTTGTATTGGGAGCTTTTTTTAGTGCCCTTGCAGGTTTTATCGGAATGAGGATTGCCACCAAGGCGAATGTACGTACTGCCCAGGCTGCACGTACAAGCTTAAGTAAAGCATTATCTGTTTCATTTACTGGTGGCAGTGTGATGGGAATGGGTGTTGCGGGCCTTGCTGTACTTGGTTTGGGAGGTTTGTATATTATTTTAAAAATGGTTTTTGCCCCGGGCGCTGCTGTAAATACACCTGAAATGGAACGCACAATTGAAATCCTTACAGGATTTTCTTTGGGTGCTGAATCAATCGCATTATTTGCCCGTGTGGGTGGAGGTATTTACACAAAAGCGGCGGACGTAGGTGCTGATCTTGTAGGTAAGGTGGAAGCTGGTATCCCTGAAGATGATCCTCGTAACCCTGCAACGATTGCAGATAATGTGGGTGATAACGTAGGTGATGTTGCTGGTATGGGTGCTGATCTTTTCGGTTCTTACGTGGCTACGGTTCTTGCAACAATGGTACTTGGTCGTGAAACATTGACTACTGCTGCCGCAGCGGCTTCAGATCATTTCGGTGGTTTCTCCCCTATTTTACTTCCTATGCTCATAGCATCTATGGGAATTATATTTTCTATCATTGGAACATTCTTCGTGCGTATCAGTGAAACTGCAGGGTTAAGTACACAAAAAGTACAAAACGCTTTAAATATGGGTAACTGGGGTTCAATGATATTAACTGCAATCGGCTGTTATTTCCTGGTAAATTATTTAATGCCGGAAGAAATGATACTACGTGATCATCTATTTACAAAAAATGGCATTTTCGGAGCCATCATGGTAGGTTTGGTTGTAGGTGCATTGATGAGCATTATTACTGAATATTATACGGCAATGGGTAAACGCCCGGTGTTAAGTATCATTCGTCAATCCGGCACGGGCCACGCTACAAATATTATTGGTGGGCTTGCTGTGGGAATGGAAAGTACTTTATTGCCGATCCTTGTACTGGCAGGTGGCATTTATGGTTCTTACGCATGTGCTGGTTTATATGGTGTTGCTATTGCAGCTGCCGGTATGATGGCAACTACTGCTATGCAATTGGCTATTGATGCTTTCGGGCCAATCGCTGATAATGCAGGCGGGATTGCAGAAATGAGTGAATTGCCTGCTGATGTTCGTGAAAAAACAGATATTCTTGATGCTGTTGGTAATACTACTGCTGCAAGTGGAAAAGGTTTTGCCATTGCATCTGCTGCATTAACTGCACTCGCTTTATTTGCAGCTTTTGTGGGTATCGCAAAAATTGATGGTATTGATATTTACCATGCCGATGTACTGGCTGGTTTATTTGTGGGTGGTATGATCCCATTCATTTTTTCTTCACTTGCTATTAAGGCTGTAGGTGAAGCTGCTATGGCAATGGTAGAAGAAGTTCGTCGCCAGTTTCGTACCATTCCAGGAATCATGGAAGGTAAGGGCAAACCGGAATATGATAAATGTGTGGCTATCTCTACAGAAGCATCACTTAAAAAAATGATGTTACCAGGTGCTATTGCTATCTTATCGCCGCTTATTATTGGTTTTATTTTTGGACCAGAAGTATTGGGAGGTTTTCTTGCAGGCGCTACCGTTAGTGGGGTATTGATGGGGATTTTCCAGAACAATGCAGGAGGTGCATGGGACAATGCTAAAAAATCATTTGAGAAAGGTGTTGAGATCAATGGAGAGATGTACTATAAAAAATCAGAACCACACAAAGCATCTGTTACAGGTGATACCGTGGGTGATCCTTTTAAAGATACTTCTGGACCTTCTATGAATATTCTTATTAAATTAATGAGTATTGTTTCGTTGGTTATAGCCCCTACACTTGCTAAATTGCATCACAATAAGATTGAAGAAAACAGGGCTGCACAGATCAAAACTATGCAGAACATGCAGAACACAAGTGAAAGCAATAAAAATACAGTGCCTTACCAGGAAAATAAATAAAGACTGAGATTTAAAAAAATGTTTACTCGTTACTAGAAAATAAGAATAATAATAACTATTTTAGGGGAAGCGTTAAAACTATTTTTTCGTAAAAGCCCTTTTTTTTAATCGTAGAAATACGAGGGCTGTATGAGTAAATTTACGATCCATGTTTTTTTGCCGGCTTGATAAAACATTCCCATTATCAATGGAATTCAGTCTAATATAATTTCCACTCCTATTTAAAACCGGCAAACAGCCGGTTTTTTTATGTGTAGTGAATATGTTTTGAACGAACTGTTAATTGGCTTTCTTTTTGTAATATTAAACCTCGAACCTATTAAAATTAAATTTCTTCCCAGTTGATTAAACACTTACTTCTGATATTGCTTATTGTTACCTCGCAACTGGTCGTCGGACAAACGACGGACTTTACGTTCCAGGGTACCAGCAGTAATTGTTTACCTGCCGACATCCAGTTTAATCAAACATCGAGTGGCAACCCTGTAGGGTATCTTTGGGACTTTGGAAATGGAACCCGCAGTAATATGGCAAACCCGGTTGCAACTTATACTTCTCCTGGCACCTATGCGGTAAGGTTAATAACGGTATATGCAAATAATACTGCACAAAAAACAAGGAACGTTGTTATACATCCTTCAATAACTGCAAGTTTTAATTATGATAGGGGTTATATGTGCCAACCGGGCCTTGTTAATTTTACTGCAACCAGTTCGGGAAGCCTTGCAAATTATGTTTGGGATTTTGGTGATGGGTCAGCACATATTACTGGTACAGCGAATACTATTTCACATAATTATACAAATTTTGGAGAGTTTACTGTTACGTTTAGTGCAATCAGCACAACAGGATGTACTGTTTCTAATACAAGAGTCGTAAAAGTAATAAAACCTGAAATCACAGGCTCAATCACTACAGCAATGACGGGTTGTGTTCCGATGATCACTGATTTCAGGACAACAGTTAATGTACCTCCTTCTGTTACTATAAGTCACTACCTGTGGAATTTTGGCGATGCCAGTTCGATAACAAATACTGCTCCGATTATTTCTCACAACTATCCACAGGCTGGATCTTTTTCTCCAACAGTTACTGTTACTACTACAGAAGGCTGTACGAATACATTCAGGTATGATTCTTTATTTTTTGGCAGGCCGCCTACTAACCAGGTCGCTTACCCGCTTGATACGGTTTATTGTGGCTCTGATATTGCTCAATTTATTTCAATTGCGACTGATGCTAATCGTTATGATTGGAATTTTGAAGGCGGAAATACTATTAATTCAGTAACGGATACAGCGGCTCACCACAAGTACACAACCCTGGGGGTTAAACATGTTTCTGTTACACCCCTATTCAATGGCTGTGAAGGTGCAACTACCAATTTCCAGATTGAAATAATCGGTGTAATTGCAAAATTTAAATATGCGAATACCTGTAATGATAGAAAGACTTTCTTGTTTGATAATAACAGTATCGGTCATATTTCGACAACTAACTGGAGCCTTGGCAACCAGGCTTATTCTACAAATCCTGATACAGTTTCACATACCTATCCTCAACAAGGAACCTATGGCGTTAAATTATTAATAACAGATAATATTACCGGATGTATTGATTCGGCAAAAGCTAAAATCTACACCGCCAATCCCGTAATGAAAAATAATGACCAGTCTATTTGTATAAATTCGGATACTCATTTTTCCATAACGAATAATTATGCAAATCCTGCTTTAATATATTCATGGAATGTGTTGGGACAGGAAATTGGTCCTACACCTGATGCTGCTCCATTTATTCATGCCGACAGTTTGGGGCATTTTAGCAGCCAGGCCATTTTGAACAATGGTCCGCAATATTGTCCCGATACCATACACCTGGATCATTTGATAACAGTAAGGGGGCCTCAACTCAATTTCACTTCACCTGAAAGCCTTTGTTTAAATATTCCTTTGAACGTGGTTAATTTATCTCATCCATTTCAACCTTCTGATTCTATACATTTATGGTATTGGAATTTTGGAAGGGTAGAAACAAACGATACTAGTTTTCAACCACAACCCTATACTTATATAGTTCCTAAAAATTATCGTGTAAAATTGGTTGCTGTTGATGTTACCGGTTGCATAGACTCATTGATTAAGAAAGTTACAATTCGTCCAATGCCTTTCTTATGGATCATTCCGAAATCTGATACGCTTTGTGAAGGACAAAATACCACACTTACCGGATATACCAGTGATGATATTCTCTGGACCCCTGGGACCAGTATTTTGTGTGCTACATGTGATACAACTATTATGACCCCTTTGCACACAACAAGATACTATGCAACCTCTACCAATAGTTTTAATTGTGTGGCTACAGATAGTGCGATGGTGAAAGTATTTAATCCTTTTAATGCTGCACCTCTAAGCCCAGATACCTCCTTTTGTGGTGGAGGAAATATGCAATTGGATGTTGAGCCCAGGGGTAAAGTAATTACCTGGTCCCCTCCTGCCGGTTTATCAAATATCAATATATATAATCCTGTTGCTTCGCCAAAACAGACTACTTCTTACCAGGCTACTTTAACTGATTCTGCAGGTTGTTTTACCAGTAATGCAACCATTAAGCTGATTGTAAAATCAATCCCTAAAGTTGATGCAGGTCCGGATAAAGTATATCCTTATAATACAACTTTTACAATGGCACCTACGTACAGTTCCAATATTAGAAGTTGGCTTTGGTCACCTGCAGATTCTTTGACTTGTGCTGTATGCCCCAATCCCTCTGGCGTTGCTATAAGAACAAAAACATATTCTGTAAAAGTTATTTCGGATAGTGGATGTATTGCACAGGATAGAATCACAATTTTTGTTGAATGTAATGGGGCCAATTTATATTTACCAAATGCATTTACACCTAACCATGATGGAAGAAATGATATTTATCGCCCTGTAACAAGGGGTATACAATATATTAAACGTTTCGCCATTTTCAATAGACAAGGCCAGCTTGTTTTTGAAATAAAGAACTACGCTTCTAATAAAGAAAACGTTGGCTGGGACGGTACATTCCAGGGGAAGGACCAGGGCTCTGCCGGTTATGTTTATTTCATAGAAGCAGTTTGCGACATTGGCGAAACCATTTTTTCAAAAGGAAGCTTCGTCCTTATAAGGTAGTTTTCTTCAAGCATTTTTATCAACATTTAAAAAAAAGTGATAAAAGGTAATTAAGGTTACGAAATTATTCATACATTGCTGTACGAAACAAATCGTATTATGATCAAATCAAAATTATTAAAGCCTACCGAAAGTGAAATTGAGATCCTCTCAATATTGTGGGACAGGAAAAATGCTACTGTAAGAACGGTTCATGAAGAACTCTGCAAAACTAAAGATGCCGGGTATACTACTACCCTCAAACTTATGCAGATCATGTTTGAAAAAAAACTTGTAACAAGGGATGACAGCAACAAAACACATATTTACACTGCTGTTGTAACAAAAGAAAAAACACAAAAACAATTTTTAAACAGAATGATAGATAGTTTGTTTGCTGGTTCATCCGCAGATCTTGTTTTGCATGCGCTTGGACAATCAAATAATACAGATGCTGAGCTGGAAAAAATTCAACACCTGATAGACGAACTAAAACTGAAAAAATAATAACGCTGTTTCATGAGCCAATTTTCTTACAGCTTTTGTTTAAGTTTATTTCATAGCTTATGGCAATGTGCTTTGTTATTGGCTTTTTATTCTGCTATACAGATTTTTATAAAAAAGCAACTCCCTTCTTTTAAAAGAAATATATTATACGGATTACTATTTGCACAGATAATTATTTCCTGCATCACTTTCTTTATTTATTACAACGGTTTTCTCCATTTTTACAGGGACATCATAAATGAAAATTTTTCAACGTTGCTGGTAAAGCAACCGCTTATTGAAAAACTATCTCCCTGGATAATTTCAATTTATACCCTGATCATTTTTTTTAAATCGATCCTCTTAATCTATAATTGGTACCGGTTTAAAAGCGTGTGTAAATCTACCTTACTAAAACCAACGGTAGATCTTAAATTATTTACATTTAAAAAAGCAAATGAATTTGGGATAACCAGGAAGGTAACACTGTGGTTTAGTAATGCAGTTTCAACCCCACTTACTTATGGTTTCTTAAAACCGGTGATCCTTATGCCTGTTGCCTTGTTGAATCGCTTAAGTATTGCCGAAGCTGAATCATTGATCATTCATGAGCTGACTCATATAAAAAACAATGACTACCTCCTGAACTGGTTATTGGTGATAGCAGAAACATTATTTTTTTACAACCCTTTTATAAAGATCATTGCAGGTAAAATAAAACTTGAAAGAGAAAAGAATTGCGATGTGCAGGTATTGCATTATCAATACCCTGTTATTAATTATGCAGAAACTTTATTAAAAGCAGCAAAGTTTAAAAGCAATATTAATTACTTTCCATTAGCTGCTGTGTTTAAAAATAAACAATTGCTTCAACGTATCCATTTCTTTACATCGGATCATAACCTTGTATTCAGTAAAAGAAAATACAGCGCTGTTTCTTTCTCTGTTATTGTAACTGCATTATTAATAAACCTTGTTATACTTCTGCAGGTAAAAAATAATACTAATAGTAGTGACAAGCTTATTGCAGCAATACCTCAGCTTGCTCCTATCGCTACAGACAAAATGCATCCTATCGCAGAAGCCATTGCCGGTGCCAATGATTTTGCTACTGCAATAATACCAGCTGTAAAAAAGAGGATGGATGAACAAGTAAAGGGAATAGATGTACAGGAAAAGAAAACGACTGTAGCGGTAAAACAATTTGAGAAACAAATAGCTGAGCAAAATTTCCAGGTAAGTTACGCGGTGCCGGTAGTAAATATTCAACCTGAAGAAAAGGAAATGATTGTGCAGGAAGAAACTTCTGGAACCAGTGAAGCGGTTACAAAAGCTTATAAAGTAAAATTGAAAAACGGAAAATGGAAGGATGAACTGGTATATGTTTTAAAAGAAGGAAAACCCACTCTGCCTGCTATAGTTATGGATAGCATTTTCAATCTTAAAGATTCTTTGATTATAAAATCTGCACCTTCTATAAAATATATCCCTTCCATGCAGTAAGACGATTAGTCATGAAAGATTTCTAATCCCTACGAGATTTACAGGTATGCGTCACAGGTATCGTGACAAAATCAAAACCTGATGGGATGCCATTTCATTACCAAATATTTCTCGGACAGGTATCGCCATATTTATTTCCAAGTAGAAAGCCGATCATTATTTCATGCGTGTTACCTGTATAAGTTTTAAGCCTGGTAGTTGTAGCAACTTCATAAGAATAGCTAACATTGATATTGGATACATTTAATCCCACCATGGCCGAATATCCTCCAACAAGGTTTGAGTAACGATAACTGGCGCCGATCCATAAAAGATCTGTATAAAGAAGTTTTGCATTAAAATGAACGCCGTATAACTGCGGTTGCCAGTATTGTACCATCACAGAAGGAGTCAAATTCAAATCTTCAGTTAATAAGATCCTGTATCCTGCAGTTAAAAAATAATTGGGCGTAAAAGTGGCTCCGTATTTATTATCTTTTACAAATTTGTTTTTTCCAGGGATAATATTCAATACAGATAAACCAGCAAAATATTTACCTGAATAGAGCCATAGACCAGCTCCAAGTTCCGGTTTTACTTTTTTCAATTCTCCATTTGCATAACCAATTGCTGGATCATCGGGATTAAGGCTTGCAAAATCAATTTTAGATCTATCCAGACTTATACTAGAAACACCCAAATTAAAACCTGCTGCGAGTGTTGTTTTAGCACCTAAGGGTTTGTGATAAGCATAAGTTGCATAAACAGACCAACGATCAATATACCCTGCCCTGTCATTCAATACAGTAAATCCAACACCATGATGTGGAGACGGTGCCGCATATTGATCCCAATAAGTATTTCCTCTTGGGTTTTGGCCATGTACAGGCAGAGAAGTAGAACTGGTTCGTAAATCTTCTTTTCCTATAGGGCCATGAATGCTAAAATAAGCAGTTGTAGGTGCTCCATTGATACCGGTCCACTGGTTGCGGTAACTTAATTTTATGTCGGTATAATTTTCTATGCCCGCTACTGCCGGGTTAAGAATGTAATTGTTCAAAATATATTGAGTGTAGGATGGCTTTGCCTGGCCAAGCGCCAGTATGGAAATATTTATAGTGAGTATTAATAAAGAAATCTTCTTCATGTTTGGGTGTTGTCACGTTTTCGTTAGCTTTTTTTAACCAGTAATTCTATGCTGAATTAAAAATTAAGAATTAAAAATTAATGCTACATTATTGTGAAATTCTATCCGATGTTGCAAACCATTAATTTTAAATTCTTAATTTTTAATTCCTGCACAAAGATTCTTACTTAAGAATAGTCACATACCCTGTCACCGGCTTCCTGCCACTTTCAGGTTCTATAATATAATAGTAAGTATCTACCGGCAATGGTTTTCCTTTCATTGTACCATCCCAAGGTTTATAAATACCTTTTGATTCAAAAACCAACTGGCCTGTTCTTGTAAATACCTGTACCCTTGCAGTTGGGTATGATTTCAAATACTCAATGTTCCATTGATCATTGGTACCATCAGCATTTGGAGAGAAAGTATTTGGTATTCTTGGCACTTTCAATACTTTCACTAAAACCTGGTCCGTTGAAGGGCATCCACCCTGTGCCGTTACCGTTAGTGTGTAATTCGTTTCTTCGATAGGAGTACATATTGGATTTAGTACCGTGCTGCTGTTAAGATGCAAATCAGTAGTAATGTTAACAGCCTTTGTCCATGAATAATGCAGGTCATTACCAGTAGCAGTAGCGTCAAGTACAACGAACTCTCCTTCAAGCACCAGTTTATCTTCTCCGGCATATACTACCGGGTAAGGATACACGGTGAAAGGTTTTTGAATCGTATCACTGGGGCAACCAAAACTATTTACAATGGAATGGCTCACTTCGTAGGTATTAGCAGTGCCGTAGGTATATACCGGGGTTTGTTCTATAGAAATATGGGAATCACCAAGATTCCAGTACCACTGGGAAGCCGTACCATCTTTAGGATCACTCATGTCATGCAAACCAACATTGTTACCAACACATACACTTACTTTGTCGAAACTAAAATCAGCATCAGGCCTTGGATGGATAGTGTTAACAGATTTTGTCAATGAAGAATTACAATGAGCATTGCTTTGCACCCCAAGGATTACTGTGAATGGCCCTACACCGTGATAAATATGCGATGGGTTTACCGAATGATCCAACGCACTTCCATCACCAAATATCCAAGTGTAAATAAAACTGTTTTGGCTATTATCTGAAATGGAAGAATGATTGGTAAATTGTATCAATGCATTTGGTAAACATGCTGTATCTGTAAAACTAAAATCAACTACGGGTAATGGTGATATCAGCACCGGAATATGTGTGACTGTACTGTTACATCCATAACCAGTGGTTACCATTAATGTTACATCATAAGTACCCGATGCTGTGAACAGGTGTGTAAATGTAGCTCCTGTATTTCTAACCAGGGTTCCACTTCCATCACCAAAATTCCATGTCCATGTTGTAAGGGTTCCTGCAGTGGCATGAGAAGAATCTGAGAATGATATATTCTGTGACTGGCAACCTGGTATTGTAAATCCGAATTTGGCTGTTGGCGGTGCAAGTACCCTGATCGATCTTTGCCCGGAATCCATACAACCTGTATTGGCTGTGAAAGTATAATGTATCATATATACACCTGGCCCAACCGCAGATGGATCAAACATACCTGTTGAAGAAGTTCCTGGCCCTGTATAAACAAATGTTCCGGGGATACCGCTTGTTTCGCTTGCCTCTGTAAGCTGGAATGGAGCTACATATAAACAAGTGTCGGGAATTACATTAAACAAAACTTTAGGAGCAGCATTGATGGTAATGTCTTTGATTTTATCATTCACACATGATATACCTGAGTATGCCCTGAACCTGATCTGGTAACTCTTCGTCAAAGGTGGTGCCTGGAAATTAGGATATAGATGCGCATATACCTTACCGGGAGTAGGAACATCATCTGTTTGAAATACACCCGGGGCACCAAGATTATCCCAATAAATTTCAACCTTTACGATATTACCAAGATCAACTGTTGAACTACCCTGGATAGAAACAGAATCATTGGCACACAAACCATTCGCATTTTCTACAGTGAGGCCAGCCAAAGGTATTGTGCCATTAATATAGAATGACTGAAGCACTGTATCCTTGCAACCAAAATTACTGGTAACTATTAATGTTGTATTTTTTATGCCCGTTACGCTATAAGAATGCTGCGGGTTTTGTATGTTCGAAGTATTCAATGCGCCACTACCCGGATCGCCAAAATTCCACTGCCAAGCTGTAATGGTTCCGCCAGCAACTGTGCTGGTATCTGTGAATGGTGCAAATATATCTGAGAGGCAAACTTCCGGATCAATAAATCCTGCAACAGGTTTTGAATTCACCACTACATCTTTTGTAAGTAAAGGGCTTTGACAACCATTGGTTGTCTTTACATATAGTTTTACGTGATAGGTTCCTGCAGCAGCAAAAGTATGTGTTGGATTTTGAGTAGTTGCAACGGGTGTAAGATCCCCGAAATCCCAATGCCATTCATTGAGGCTGCCAACATTTGCTACAGAAGCATCCGTGAAATTAACCGTTTTGTTTTCGCATGAAGGAACACTTGCAGTAAAGTCAGCTACCGGTAACGGATATACTGTAATAACCGCATTGCCAGCCTGAGACTGGCTGCAGGCTGTTGGGCTTGATTCCAGAACAGCAACAAGGGCGTATGTAAATGTTCCTGCAGTTCCTGTAGGCACTGCCACCGTTACGCTATTTCCGCTGGTAGTAGTAGCAGTTAGGTTTGCACCATTATTGATCGTATAAGTAAATTTATAGGGAGCCGTACCATTTGCCCCGGTAAAAGTAACATTGATTGATGGCGTATTTAAACATACTGACGTGGTCCCACTTATTGTTGCAGTAGGTAAGCCATTAACCGTTACAGTAGCACTGCCGGCCTGTGCCTGGATACAAGCTGTTGAACTTGCATCCTGCACGCTCACAAGTGTATATATAAATGTTCCAACGGTTGCTGTTGGAACGGCAACGGTTACACTATTTCCAACAGTAGTAGTTACAAACAAGGTTGGCCCATTGTTTATTTTATAAGCAAATTTGTAAGGAGCTGTTGAATTGGCAGCGGTAAAAGTTATGTTAGGTGAAGCAGAGTTCTGACAAACAGCTGTTGTTCCACTGATGATTGCTGTAGGCAATGGATTAATGGTGACTGTAATGGGAGCTACTGCTGATGTTTGAAAACAGTTTTCTCCCTGCACGCCCGTAAGCGTGTAAACAAATGTACCAACGGTTGCTGTAGGTGCCGGAACAGTAGCAGTGTGGGTGCTAGTCGTTACCGTTAGATCAGCTCCTGTATTAATATGATATGTAAAAGTAAACGGAGGCGTGCCAAGTATTCCATTAAAGCTAACATTTGGAGATGTCGCATTCTGGCAAACATTTATTGTACCTGCAATACTTGCTGTAGGCAATGGGCTGATAATAACTGTTTGATTGGAAGTATCACTTAAACAACCAACGTTGCTGATCATCGCAAATTTAACATGATAGGTCCCTGGTGTTGTAAAAAGGTGGTGTGGGTTTCTTACGCTATCGATTTTTCCATCTCCAAAATTCCAGTACCATTTGTACGAATAGGTTCCTGCAACATAAACCGTCGCATCCGTAAAACGAACACTATCTGTAATACAACCATTATTCGTCCAGGTATAATTTGCAACAGGGGGATCATAAACAGCAAGATCAAAATCTCTTTCATAACTATTACCGCATCCTTCAGCATTGGTTGTTCCTGCAGTTATTGTAACAGGATACCCAGGGTTGCTATTTGCGGGTGTATAGTTATAAAGGCTTGGAAGTTTATACCGCCATACCTGTTTTGCTCCTATGAAGTAAGTACTCTCCAAAATCAAGGATGGATCTGGCGTTGTAACTGTATTTGCATTCGGATGTAAAAAAGTACTGTTGTGAAAATTCCAGATCAAAGAAGTTGGCTGAAATGGAAAGGTAACACTGAAATAAAAAGGTGTTCCTGTACAGGCAACAGGATCTGGTGAAATACTTAATGGATTGATTGGCTCGAGGCGATTGTACAGATCTTTAATATTGGTACCAGCATTATAACCATAGGATTCAAAATTTCCGTATCCATAAGCGATCGCATTAAAACCAGAATCAGATTCAATAACGTGTGACCCTTGTGTAACAGATTGTATCAAATAAGAAAATCCTGGATCCTGTGGATGAACCGTAAATAAACCAGGGTTAACTGAAACGCCATCTAATTTAAAACTACTTACAGCTGTACCCGTATTTGGAATGACCACATTATAATAATGCTGTGTAATGGCATTGTTGGGTGTAGCGTTCCATAATACTTTTGCTATGTTTTGTTCTACCGGGCTCAGGTAAATAACTTCCGGATCACCAAGGGTTCCTCCACCTGTATTTCCACATGCACTTTGTGAAGTTATGTATTGAGCTACCGTTACAGGATAATCGCTTTCAATTTTCAACTGGGCAGCAGTGGGGGCTATTTCATAATAAAAATTATTTTGTAAAGGAACGGCAATAGGCAATCCATTTACGGTAACAATTGTTGTGGGATCTGAAACACAGATCCTATAAATATCGTTTGTCAAAACACTTGTGTGAACGGTCAGAAATTTCTTACCCCAGGCTGCTTTGGGAAATGCCTGTACCATATAATTATCCGAGGAAGGCGCTGTTCCATTACAACTTATTGCGATTCTTCCGCTACCGGAAAAAACAGCAATTTTTTTACATGAGCCGGTGCCGGATGCAATACTTTTAATTTTTGAACCAGTTAGATCAACACCGGTATTGGGCGTACCTCCTCCACCTCCGGTTAACTCACCCATGATATTATAAATTTGCCCCTGTGTGAGCGTAACAGTAAAAGGCACACCAGCCGGATGATTAAGTGTATTAGCACTTGGTGTTATCTCTACTGTGGTTGTTCCTGTATCTGTAGCTATGGCATAGAACCAACAATTTGCATTATCGGTATTTGATACATTGGTATAATTGATAGAATAGTACTCTTTTCCTAAAGTATTTGTTGGAAAGAGGATACACGCACCTGATACATTTTGATTATAGATGTGTGCGTAGGCAACAATCGGTTTATCAGCAGTTATGTGAATTCCTTTATTTTCAGGAACAGTAGATTCTGTTGTGAGCGTTGCATCCTGGGGTGTTGCCTTAGGCATTGGATCTGATGTAAAAACAGTGTTCGCTGCTATGTTTGAATAGGTACGCGTCCATCCAATACCCGGTATGGTTACCGTAACAGTTGTTACCTGATCAGTTGCAAAATATAATTTCATATCCTGCGACCCTGGACCAATAGGTTGCATTCTTTCGTGGTAGCCATACCCTACCCAGAAGTCTTTCCCTTTATTGGAAAAATCCTGTGAAAAAGCGGTATTAAAGAAGAAAAAAGTAAGGAGAAAAAGTAAAAGTTTGTTCATTTGACAATTTATAAAGCAGTCTAGTAATAAGAAATAGTAAGAAGCAGATTATCATAGGAAGGAAAATGCTGCTCAAATTTATTAAAGAAAACCCACATTCTTCCAACATCCTGAATATAATCGCCAGAAGGGACTAAATAATTGGTCAAAAGTAAAAAAGCCACATAGAAATGCGGCTTTTGTTAAGAATCTTTCGATTCTGTAACCCCCTAAGAAAACATCTTGAACCGGTAGTTTGTAAGGGGTATTTTTTATATGATGGTTACCGGTTTTTTATAATTTGATAAGATTTAATCGTTCATCATTTGACCAGCATCGCGTTTGTGTTGCATAGGGCTTTTACGTTCTACCGGTATCAAGGCCCAGTAATGTGGAAATCCTTCGATTGGCCTGGCTCTCATCAACTGCCGTTTACACGTTGCAATTACTCTTTTAAATGCTTCAATATTTTTAGCATATGAATTTGTGATTGTCTTTATCATGGTTGATATTTTAATTTAAGCGTTTAGAGTTATGAGTTAATCATTTTCAATTCATAATTCTTAATTCTTAATTATCTTTTGGCTTTCTATTACTACGCCATCAATAAGCAACTGGGCTACATAAACTCCTTTAGCAAGCCTGGTCATATCACTTACCCGAATATTATTATATCCTTTCTCAATAGAAGTGCTCTTAGTCAACACCGTTTGGCCGAAAACATTCATGATACGTATTTCAGAACTTCCATCTACAGTAGAACTAAACCGAACTGTTATATCATTCGCAAATGGATTTGGCGATAACTGCATGATTGCATCAGTTTTAGTTTCAAATCTCACAGCGAGTATGATACTGTAGCTAACATTGCCATCCAGGTCAATTTGTTTTAAACGATAGTAAATGATTGATTTAACCTGTATTTCAGCTGCATTATCTTTACACTGGTAACTCCTGCTATTATCAGCAGCAATAAGTCCATCTAGTACTATTGCTATTGTTTTGAAATTAGTCCTGTCAAATGAACGTTCAACTTCAAAATGACTGTTATTCATTTCCCAGGCTGTTACCCATTTAAGGTTTACAGATTTACTTGCAGCCACTGCATCAAAAGACAAGTATTTTACTGGTAAGGTAGCTGCAGGAGGGTAAACGAAATTCTTAAAATAGATACTCTTCTGGCGGCTTACTGATGAACCACTTGTATTTGAAGCCCCACATTTGTAAGTAAAACAACCCACATGCGTATTAATAACTGTGTACATCACCTTCTTCGCTGAAGTGTCAATTCCATCATATTCATTGCCAGCTACGTTTGTTCCGGTAAATGTTGTTCCGGTTTGTACAACAGTAATTTCCGGTGTACCGGGTTGGTAAGAAGCAACTCCACCACCCATATCTATAGCATCGATTTCTTTAACCTGTGCATTTCCGTCAATATCAATTGCTGTAGCGTTTAAGCTATCCTGTACATTACTTATCATTGTTCCTGCTGCTACAAAACATACCTGGAATTCTACCAGGCCGGTTTTATGTGCAGGTACTTGTATTTTCGGAGAGAAACCTTCCGGCTTTGTAATTGTGTTGTCATCAAAAATATCCACTGTAGCACCATTTGTAGCGGAAACGATCGTAACAATCGCATCAATTCCGGTGCTTACGTTGGCAAATCTATATACAGCGTTTACTGCTTTGTCGGTACCTGATAACAATGTTGGTACCGAATTAAAATTGTATTGAAAAGTTGATTGGGATTTTACTGACACGGTTCCGAAAGAAAGGGCCAGGCATAATAATGCATAAATTGTAAAATTTGTTTTCATCTTCTTTGTGGTTTGAGGGGGTTATTAATGCGGCCTTAAGCAGGAGTGATCATTCTATGAATGAACGTCATTGGAGGTTAGCTTAATCGTGGGAACTTGGAGACAGTTAGCCTAAGAAGTTGGAGTACGGTTGAAAAAAGGATAACCGAGGTTTGGTCATTTCTTATTTCTTTCACAAACATAGAAAACGTTTTTAGCAAATGCAAGCGTTTTGTAGAATATTTACTACAATTTATTTTTCTAGCAGCTTTTTCCTTAATTTCTTAAACAAATTCATCATACAAATCGGATCGTTTAGAAAAAATTCTGTTTTATCGACTATTATGCAATAGAAGTATGGAACATACCTTGATTATCAAATAATCAATAAAAATCAACTGTGATTTACTACAAGTAAAATTTGTAACACAAAATCTGTAACATGAAAACGTGTTACAGATTTTGTGTTACAAATTTATCGCAATTGAGGCTAACCGAAATGCAGTAGCCAGGAGTAGTCCATTGTATATCAACCTAAACATTAATATAGATAACCAACCTAACATGGAAGTATGGAAATAAGAAAATAAAAGCCAAAATGACACTCTTAATTCTAATCGGCTTTATAGAAGGATTGTAGCTTTTAGAGATATTTTGTACAGAAGTAATCAGAGGGCTATAGAAAACGGTAAAGTTAAAAAAGGACAGTTGACATATTATTTCTGCAAAATATATTTGCAACATAATTGTAATTATATTTAGATAAATAATATAAATGTTTATAAATCAATTACTTAATTTATTTTATTAATGGTTTGATTATGTATTAGCCGCTATGTTTCTTTTTTAAAAATGCCGCTAAAATTTCCACATAAAATTTAATATTTTATTATATAAAAACTCATTAAATTACTTATTTTCAAATATTTATAAAATATATTACAAACTAAAAATAATAGCTTACTGTTTAACGGGTAGAATAAACCATTCTCAAAATAATTAGTATGAATTCTTGCCAATATATGGGCACTGATATCTCACTCTACCGTAGTTGAAAATAATTTTTTTAGCAAAATACTCCGCTTCCTTAAAATTAAAAAATCACCCGCCCCAATACCTACTAAAGAAAGTAGTTGTGACGAAATGTCAGAAATCGAAGATGATTATGATTGGCCTGATGAGAACGAATTTGTATGGGGAAGTGGTATTACAATCCCGCTGAATCAATTATTTGATTTTCAATAGAAAGATTAAGTATTTCAGCGGCTGTTTGTAATAAATTAAATCCAAGTTCTGAATAGTACCCTACTAATAGTAATTTATCCATAAAATCAAGTTCTGTTTTTTTTAGGAGTTTACCAATATCTAACCTATGATCTCCATTGTCAATAAATTTCATAAGATATCTATAGTTAACTGTATAGCTGCATTCTATCACTTCATTAACTATCATTTTGACACTTAAAGATAAGGTTACAGGCAAAAAACCAATAGGATTTAATTTTGCAAAAGCTGGTATAATTGAAAAAGTGCCACGTTCTAAATTCTTATAGTCACATGGTTTAAAATCATGAGAGTTTATAACTGTACATTTTTTTTCTATATAGTGCATTTATAAATATAACATCATTCTTTAACTTTTGATATGTTATATACATAATCAATCACATCATAACTCACGGTAAAAATTATTGGTTTACTATCTTTGAAGTTTACAATAATTGAACACTTTTTCTGATCGCTATCTAAGCAAGGTATAAGAACATTTTTGTAATTACCATTTTCAGAAGTACTATTCTCCTCAATTATATCCGCTTTGAAATTACCAGGATAAATACTAACTGTATGTTTATTATAATCAATTATTATTAAATGGTATGCGTTGTAATCTTTCGTAGTTTCAGAAGTTGGCTCCTTAGTAAAAAACATGTTTGATTCGTACTTGAAAATTCCACTTTGACAAAAACTATTATTGTAAATAACAATAGCTACGAATAGTATAAATATTTTTTTCATTGACTAATTTTTAATGTTGAAATAAGGATGGTCGGTTAAAAGCTAACAACTGCTCTATTTTAACCCGATAAATATATAGATTATCCGGCACAATGTAAATTCCGGCTAAACTGACCCCCTTCCGCCATTTCAAATTGACCCCCTAAAA
>JBDTLP010000083.1:0-22583 GCA_039934735.1 Ferruginibacter sp.
AAAGGTGTAAACTCTAAAAATCAACAGCAATCTCTCTATGTATTTAACTTTTTTTAACATTGATTGGGGCTCAGCTGTAACTTTTTGAGATTAATTTCGTTCAACCTTAAAACTTACTGCTATGCAGGTTAAAAAAGAAATACTCCTATTTTGTGCGCTGATAGTGCTTTCCATAAGCCTGCTAATTGCAGCAACTCCATCTTCAAATAGTGACTGCACGGTTGTAAAAGGCAAAAAACTTAATTGCTGCTGCCAGGAAAAAACAAAAGACAAGGCCGAATCTCCCTGGAACTTCATCACAAGCGGCATTTTCCATTTTTCTGTTTAATTTTTTAAATAACTGTAACTTTTAAAGGTTTCGCTTCGTTTAAGGTTGAAAATAAGCTCAATAGCATAATTTTATAATACACTAAAACTGTATGACGGAGAGAGAATACAATAATTGTGTAAACCTGTATGCGGATAATGTTTATCGCTTTATCTTCAAAAACTTGCGCCATGAAGAGGATGCAAAGGATGTTGTGCAGGGCGCATTTGAAAAAATGTGGGTCAACCGTGCGCAGGTGGATAATGAAAGATGCAAAAGCTATTTATTTACGGTTGCATATCATCAAATGATCGATCATATAAGGAAGTCAAAACGTGTAAGTTTAAAAGAATCATTTAATGAACAGGATCGCGGCACAGAGAAACAAAATTATAATGCTAAGAGGATATTATCAGAAGCATTGAATAAATTAAGTGAAACGCAAAAAAGCCTTGTAATGCTGAAGGATTATGAAGGATATAATTATGCCGAGATCGGGCAGATAACGGGATTGAATGAGAGCCAGGTAAAAGTTTACCTGCACAGGGCGAGGTTGCAATTAAGAGAATATATTGTGAAGCCTGAAAATGTAATTTAAAGTTTAAGTATTAAAATGAATATCGACCGCCATAATTGTGAAATGTATTTTCTGCTTTACGTGGACAATGAATTGTCTGCAGAAGAGCGTCATGCAGTTGAGCAATTTGTTGCGGAAAATAATGACCTGGCTGCTGAACTGGAATTGCTGAAACAAACAGCTTTGCCTTCGGAAGAAATTGTTTTTGGTTCAAAACAAGATTTGTATAAGAAAGAATTGACGCCAGATCATTTGCAGGAAAAAATGTTGTCGCATCTTGATAATGAACTGGAGCCATTGTTGATGAATTTACTTGCTGCAGAAATAGCAGCCAATGATGATCTGAAACGTGAGTGGAATATTTTACAGCAAACAAAGCTGGACCCAAATGAAAAGATCATATTTGAGAATAAGGAATTATTGTACAGGCATGAGAAAGACAGGGTAATACCAATGTTTTTCTGGAGAGCCGCAGCTGCAATTCTTATTATCGGCACAGCATTATTTATTGGGGTAGAAAAATTTTCCGGCAATAAAAATAAAGATGCTGTTGCAACTTCTGGTAATAATGGCCAACAACCTTCAAAAAAAATAAATCAACCTGGAACAAATGATGCTCCTTTAAAAGAGAATAATGTTGATGAACAGCAAACGAATAATAATCTTAGTTTAGCTCAGCCAGGAGAAAAAGAAAATCCTGTAAAAGAAAATAATAATCAACTGCAGCATCCAGAAAAAAATATAGTTACAATTTCGCCAGGAGAAAAAGATAATGCGCCGGATAAAAATAATATCAACAACATAACTGATAAGAGGAACAATAGTAATAAATCACTTGTGCAAAAGGAGAATAATAATTTACCAAAACCCTATTACGAAAATATTAACAACCAGGATCGTAACAAAATACTTTCTTCAAACGTACAGGATAATATAAAAACATTGCAAAATAAAAATGAGGATCAGAAAACAGGAGATAAAGAAATTGCAATAGCTAAAGTAAATGAACCGAAAGCTCTTGTTGAAGATAAGGATATTGTACTAACACAAACGAATAGTGGTAATGTTAAGAATGCAGCATTAGTTGAAACAAATTCTGAAACAGGAAATAACTCAATACTTTTTGTAAGTGAAGAAAAAATAAATCGTTCAAAGTTTGGCGGCTTCTTCAGAAAAGTAAAAAGAGTGCTTGCAAGAAATGCAAATATTAAAACAGGTAATAGTATTAAAATAGCCGGGTTCGAAATTGCAACCAGGTAAAATTCACATCAAAATTTAGACATCATGAAAAGGCTAATCATTTTATTGGCAGTAGTATTTTATTGTATGAACGCAAGTGCGCAAACAGGAACTGATACCACAGTTAAATCCAAACACAGCGATACTTTGCGCATTGGTAACATTATTATTATAAAGAAAGGAGGCAAAAGATCTAACGGGAAAGATAGTGCTGCAACAGTTGTTACAGCTCCAAAGAAAAAATCAAGAATAACAACCAACTGGGGCGGTGTTGATATTGGATTTTCAAATTACTCGGATAAAACAAACTATGTTGCTGCAACAGCTGATGGATTTTTAAGAAACGGACCTTCACCTGATATAGATAAAAATGATTTTAAATTAAGAACAGGTAAGAGTATAAACATAAATATCTGGATCGTTACACAGCAACTTAATCTTGTGAAGGAAAACGTGAGTCTTCGATATGGTTTAGGACTTGAACTAAACAATTACCGTTATAAATCAAGTATAAGCTATAAGGAAGATGGAACTGTTCCCTACACAAATGGAACCTTAACAAACAAGCCTTTTATTTTCAGGGATTCAATTTCTTTTAGCAAGAATAAACTCGCTGCAGATTACCTCACAATACCAGTGATGCTAAATTTCTCTACAAATAAATGGGGCAATAATAAAAATAATAGGGGGTTCAATATTGCATTCGGAGTGAGCGGTGGTTTCTTGTATAGCCAAAGGAATAAGCAAAGAAGTGAGCTGCGTGGCAAAGAAAAAAATAAGGGCGATTATGATCTTGAGAAATTTAAATTCTCATACCTGGGTGAAATTGGATTCGGAGCAATAAAATTGTATGCTTCTTATTCACCAAAATCTATTTACGAACATAGCCTGGATATGCGCCCTTATAATTTTGGTTTCAGGATTAATGCTTTATAAACTTAAAGGCATTTCTAAAAGCTTCCTTATCCTCTTTTTTGGAGAGGAATTAAAGCTGAGATTAAAATAAAGTATAGATTTTAGAAAAGCATTTAATCTTCTCTCTCTACATACCCTTCGTTTGCGATAAACCTGGTTTAAAGTAAGCGAAGGTTTTTTTATTTAAACAGGCTGGGGATATTTCCATTAAATTAGCGTTCAACTATTTTGTACATGAAGGAAGGTGGGCATTTTGAAGAAAAGATTACAGTTTTTGAAAAATTATTGGATGCAGTAATAATAGAAAAAATATCGCCTGAAGTTTATTGCAGGAAATACCTTGGCCATTTACTGGATCATAGAAAATATTACCTCACCATTTACGCCGATGTGCTGGAAAAATTAATTTCACATTCAGAAAAGAAAGCAACAGAAATAGCAATGATCGATTTTGGAGCAGGAAATGGGCTACTTGGGATATTTGCAAAATACTGCGGCTTTAAAAATGTTTTTATAAATGATATTGATAAAAAATTTGTAGATGCATCCCGCAATCTTGCTATGCAAATGCAGGTAATGATTGATGGATATATTCCCGGAGATATACATAATGTTCAATCTTTTTTTAAAAATGAAATGCCTGATGCGATTTTGGGCACAGATGTGATAGAACATATTTATAGCCTTGAAGATTTTTTTAGTACGATCAAAAAAATAAATCCATCCATGGCTTCTGTTTTTACAACAGCAAGTAATCCAAAAAATTATTTCAAGACCAGGCAGCTAAAAAAATTGCACCTCAAAGATGAATATGAAGGTGGAACTCCGGATGATTTTATTTTATTTGGTGATAGTGCTTTGGAACCATTTTTTAAGACCAGGCAAAATATCATTTATGCTCAATTGGGAAGTACCGATGAAGCAACCATTCTAAAACTCGCAAAAGCAACCCGGGGGATGAATGAAGCGGATATTTTAGCAGTTATAAAAAATTATAAAATAAATGGAATGATCCCTTTACCACCTATTCATCCAACAAATACCTGCAATCCACTTAATGGAAGTTGGACTGAACGCATCTTAAAAATGGAAGAATATATTTCAATATATAATTCAAACGGAATGAAGCTGGAGTTGTACAATGGCTTTTATGATGAACATAAAACCGGGCTTAAAAAAATTCTTAATAAAACACTAAATATGGCTGTTCTCAGCCTTGGAAGCACATTTGCGCCTTATATAATTTTTGTAGGAAGCAAAAAATAATTATTTTACACTATAATTTGTTAATGTCCCCGATATCCATAATAATATGAAATGGCATATCGTTTCAAATAAAGCGCACAAATATTCAAAATAATGAAATACCGGTTTTTGATTCCCTCTTTAATTTTTTCTTCTTTTATCATTTTAATGGCATTCGTTACTCCAGGCCATAAAAAGAAATCATCTAAAGCTATTCATTCAATAAATTCAGTTAAAAAAACCGGTGATAACCCGTATTATATAATTGTAGATAAAAGTGACTACGAATTAAAAGTGTATGATGGTGAGGGTTGGTATGCTACTTACCCAATCGTTTTTGGCAGCAAGGACCTTAGTGATAAAATGAAAGAAGGAGATAGGCGTACACCGAATGGAAAATTTAAGGTTATTCTGAAAAAGATACATCCGAAATGGGGGCCGGAACTATTGCTTGATTATCCCAACGAAGCAAACATTCAACTTTTTAATGAGAGAAAGGTTCAGGGCTTAATACCTAAAAGTGCTAAGATTGGCGCCGGTATTGCCATTCATGCTACACGCCCAGAAGAAGAATGGACAATTGATAATTTCTATAACTGGACCGATGGTTGTGTTTCAGTAAAATATACAGAAATGAAGGACTTGTTTAGTTATATTCCAGTTGGCACACCCGTGACAATTCAGCCTTAAAGCAGTTTTTTAAATTAAATAAAGATAAGGTTACCATCCCCATAACTTAAAAAGCGGAAATTATTTTGTAACGCATAGTTGTAAATATTTCTCCATTTTCCATTTGTTGCAGCGGCTACCAATAACAGTAAGGTTGATTGCGGCTGATGAAAATTGGTGATGATCGCTTTCACAATTCTGAAAGAATATCCCGGCGTGATCAATAATTGAGTTTGTGTAAAAATGCGGGTTTGATTTTGTTTTTCCATCCATTTAATTAAGGCCTGCAATGCATCTTCTACTTTTATACCAGCATCTTTTAAAGGAGATTCATACACATCCCATTGTTTAAGTTCAAGATTGATAATGGCAGGATCTAAAAATGTTTTTACGCCCAACCAGTAAATGGTTTCAATGGTTCTTGTTGAAGTGGTCCCAACAGCAATCACCTCATCCTTCTTCAATAAAATTTTCCTGATCGTTTCAATATTTACATCAATCCATTCTGCATGCATTTCATGTTCTTCCATCATAGCAGATTTCACAGGCTTAAATGTTCCTGCACCAACATGAAGTGTGATGTATGCTTTTTCAATTTCTTTTGCAGAAAGATCTCCAAATATTTTTTCTGTAAAATGTAATCCTGCAGTAGGAGCAGCTACAGAACCATCATATTTTGCATAAATGGTTTGATACCTTTCAACATCTTCTATATCCGTCGTTCGTTTTATATAAGGCGGCAAAGGAATGTCACCAGCCACATGAATTACTTCAGCAAAACTAAAATGCTCCGGTGTCCAGGAAAATTCTATTACGTAACTATCCGATAATTTTTCAATAAGCGTTGCTTTAATTATTAATTCTTCATTCTTAATTATTAATTCTCCTTCCTTCCATTTCGCTGCACCACCAACAAAACATTTCCATTTTACTGAGCCTCTTTTATTCATCACACTACTATACTCATTGATCTGCTCACAGGGTTCCAAACAAAAAATTTCTATAATGCCACCAGAGCTTTTTTGAAAACGCAATCTTGCATTTATGACTTTTGTATTATTAAAAACAAGTAAACTATTTGCAGGTAAATGAGTTGCTATATTGCTATAAACATCTTCAGTGATTTCTTCATTTTTATAAATAAGTAATTTCGATGCATCTCTTTTTGGCAATGGATGCAATGCAATTTTTTCTTCAGGCAATGAATAAGTAAAATCCTGGATAGCAATTTTTCGGGGATCGGGCATTTACATTAATTAAATTTTTCCGGTTTTAATTTCTTCCACTACCAATGGATCAAGCAGGGTAGAAGTATCTCCCAGGTTTTGCATTTCTCCTTCGGCGATCTTTCTCAAAATGCGACGCATGATTTTTCCACTTCTTGTTTTTGGTAATCCACTTACAAACTGGATCTTATCAGGTTTTGCAATGGCACCAATTATTTTTGTTACGGATTGTAAAATATCCTTCCTGGTCTGTTCTTCACTTGCATGTTCAAGACTAAAAATAACATACGCATAAATGCCTTGTCCTTTTATATCATGAGGATAACCCACGACAGCGCTTTCAACAACGCCGTTATGCATGTTGATCGCATTCTCAACTTCTGCAGTGCCAATACGATGGCCACTTACATTAAGTACATCATCTACTCTTCCTGTTATTCTATAGAAACCTGTTTCAGGATTTTTCATTGCGCCATCGCCTGTAAAATATAGATTTTCATACGTAGCAAAATAATTTGTGCGGCAGCGTTCATGGTCACCGTAAGTGGTTCTTAAAATGCCAGGCCATGGTGCTTTGATGCACAGATTTCCTTTAAGTAAACCATGCTCATCTTTTTCTGTTATCTCATTGCCTTTTTCATCAACAAGTATCGGTTGTATTCCGGGCATGGGTAAAGTAGCCCAGCTTGGTTTCGCAGGAGTGATGCCTGCCATGTTTGATATCAAACAACCACCTGTTTCAGTTTGCCACCAGGTATCAACAACGGGACATTTTTTCTTGCCAATATTTTCATCATACCAATGCCATGCTTCTTCATTGATGGGCTCACCTACAGTGCCCAACACTTTTAAAGAACTTAGATCTTTTCCTTTAACAGGATCCAAACCATAACTCATCAAACTACGGATAGCTGTAGGTGCGGTATATACAATATTTACTTTGTACTTGTCAATGATATCCCAAAATCTTCCTGCATCAGGATAAGTAGGAATGCCTTCAAACATTAAACTTGTTGCTCCCGCACTTAATGGCCCGTAAACGATATAGCTATGTCCTGTTATCCATCCTATATCAGCTGTACAAAAATGAATATCGCCTGGCTGGTATTGAAATACATTTACGAAAGTATAATTCGTCCAGATCATGTAACCGGCACAGGTATGTACTACGCCTTTTGGTTTTCCTGTACTGCCCGATGTGTATAGTATAAAAAGCATGTCTTCCGCATCCATAATCTTTGCAGGGCAATCATCACTTGCATTTCTCATTTCATCGTGCCACCAAACGTCTCTTCCTAAGAGCATGTCTACAGGCTTTTTCGTTCTTTCATACACAATTACTTTTTTTACAAATAAGCAATTCATCAAAGCCTCATCAATAATATTTTTCAGCGAAATATCTTTTGCACCCCTGAAAGCACCATCACAGGTAACAATGAATTCAGCATTTGCATCCTGCAACCTGTCAGAAATACTTTGTGCACTAAAGCCACCAAAAATAACAGAGTGAATAGCGCCAATTCTTGCACATGCTAAAACGGCAATCGCCAGTTCAGGAATCATTCCCATATAAATACAAACACGATCTCCTTTTTTTACGCCATTTGTTTTTAAAACATTGGCAAATTTGCAAACCTGTTGATGCAATTGTTTGTAAGTAAGTGTGCGGCTCGCTTCATTGGGGTTATTGGATTCCCAAATAATTGCTGGAACATCAGCCAATTTTTCCAAATGACGATCAAGACAATTTTCTGTGATGTTTAATTTTGCACCTTTGAACCATTCGATTTTTGGTTCCTTAAAATTCCAGTTGAGCACCGTATCCCACCTGCGCTGCCATTTGAAATTTTCTGCAACAGATGCCCAGAAATTTTCAGGGTCCTCAACACTAGCTTTATAAGCCTGTTTGTACTCTTCGAAACTTTTAAGCTGGTATGGGTATGACATAAGCAAAATTTTATGATCATTAAATGAAATCAAACCGTAATTTAATTTAATTTTTTTCAACTTTGGCAAAGCGTTGTAAGCTTCTTTCAAAATGAGATATGAACTGTCTTTGCGAGGAACGATTGAAACGGTATCACGAATTGGAAAAGATTCTCCTTAATCTTCCTCATCTTAAATTCCAATCGCCTTATAAATAGCTTCATGAATTTTCGGACGTACATACATTTTTTGTAACAATTTATTTTCTTCAGGATAAACCCTGTTGCTTAAAAAAATAAATATAAGATTGCTTGCGGGATCAGCCCAGGCACATGTACCCGTAAAGCCAGTATGCCCAAACGTGAGTGGCGAAGCTGATTTCGTTGGATAAGGTTCTTCCCGTGTATCATTGTCTTTCTCTGGCTTATCAAAACCATAACCACGTCTGCTAATATTGCTGTGATACGAAGTAAACAAATCAACTGTTTCCTTTTGTAAATATCTTGTACCATTGAATGTGCCTCCATTCAACAACATCTGCATGATGCAAGCCATATCATACGCATCACTGAAAAGGCCTGCGTGACCAGCAACTTCACCAAACATAGCAGCACCTGGATCGTGTACATCTCCTCTTAATAATTGCGTACGAAATTTTTTTTCATCTTCAGTTGGTGCAATGCGATTTATTGGAAAATGATCCAGCGGTTTGAATCCAATATTTTTTAAAGACATTGGAATATAAAATGTTGTTTGTACATATTTATCAAGAGAAAGATTACTTACTGCTTCAACAATTTTTCCAAGCAATATAAAATCGATATCACTGTACACATATTTGCCTGGTTTTACAGGACTTAAAAATATTTGTTTGTCCAGAGAATCTTTCCAATCCTTTCTAAGAAATAAATTATGCGCAACCTCGATTGAGAATGAATCCGAAACAGCACTTCTATACAAATCCCAGAAAGGGATTCCCTGGTCATTGATGGTGGTTTTGTAAAAAGGAATGATTGGGGAAAGTCCTGCCTGGTGTAAAAGAATATCTTCTAAAATGAGATCGGCTTTATTGCTGCCAATTAACCAGGGGAGATAATCACTTAACTTTTTTTTTAAATCAACTTTTCCTTCGTCATATAATTTCATGATGGAAATGGTAGTAGCACAAATTTTTGTCACAGATGCTATGTCATATAAAGATGTAGTTGAAACAGGTTCTGTTTTATCATAGGTATAATATCCAAAAGCTTTTTGATAAGCAATTTTTCCGTTTTTAGCAACCAATACAACACAACCGGGCATTGCTTTTTTTGCGATTGCATCATTTGCAATGGAATCAATTACTGATAATTTCATTGGATCAATACCAACAAGTGCCGGATCTGTTTCCTGCATTTCTTTTTCAACAGCAGCAATGCCAAATCCATAATGAAAACGATCGCAAACGGTAACAGGTAATGTTCCCTTGTACGTTAATTTCCCCTGCAACAAATCAAGTGCAGTATGTTGAACAATGCTATCATCTTCATAACAAACTACCAGGTTTTTTGCAGCACACCAGTTTTTTGCTGCATAAGGATTGGCAAATAAAAATGTAATGGTTCTTGCCCTTTGTTGTAATGAATTAATAAGATCAACAGCCTGCGAACTGATACCAAAATTATTCAATGGAGGTCTGTTTGTATTATGAATGCCGATAACAATTTTTTTATAACCCATCACGATAGAATCGATCAATGCTTTTGTTGAGTCATCATTTTTTTTACTGTAATCAAAATAAAAAACAGCAGCATTGTAATCGGTACGCATGCGTGTAGCAAATGCGTTGTCATTTTTTAAACCGATTCCTACATAAGCAATTTCACCAGCTTTGGTTTCTTTTGCCAATGGGAAAAACGCATTGTCATTCTTAGCTAATAATGTAATGGCATTTTCGGCAACAAGCCTTCTCATCCCGGCTACTTTGCTATTAAGATCTTCCTGTAAATTCTTAGTATCGATGATGGGAGTTGCTGATAAACCATATTGATATTTAGCCATCAATACTTTTTTACAATGCATTTCTATATCTGCACGGCTTAACTTATTTGCGGCAATGGCCTCGTTTACTTTTTGGATAGACATGGCTACATCTTCCGGCAGGCAAAGCATATCATTGCCTGCCATGATCGCCTGTACAGATGCAGCTCCATTGGGAAAGAATTTTTTTACACCCTGCATATCCAGGGCATCGGTAAACGTTAGTCCGGTGAAATTTAATTTATCACGCAATAATCCTGTTACATTATTTTTTGATAGGGAAGTCGCCGTGTTTGCTGTGCTATCAATAGAAGGAATATATAAATGTGCCACCATGGTACTCGAAATACCTGCTCCAAATATTTGTCTGAAAGGATACAGCTCCAATGAATCAAGTTGCTGCATGCTTTTATGAATGACTGGAAGATCCAAATGTGAATCCACGGCAACATCACCGTGACCAGGAAAATGTTTTGCGCAAGCCATAATGCCATTATCCTGTAACCCTTTCATGTATTGAATGGCAAAATCAGCTACTTTAAATTTATCTTCCCCAAAACTGCGATCATTGATAACAGGATTGTTTGGATTATTATTTACATCAACAACAGGAGCGTAATCAACCTGCAATCCGAAGCGCCTGCATTGTTCAGCTACCACTTTGCCGTATTGATAAACAATAGCGGGATCTTTCATAGCGCCCAGCATCATTTGTTTTGGAAGTGGCATTACGCTGTCGAGCAAACGCTGCCCAACGCCCCATTCTGCATCCATACACATAAGGATAGGCGTCTTCGCACTTGCTTGTAATGAATTAATGATCGCCGCTTGTTTTGTTGGTCCGCCCTGGAAGACACATATTCCGCCGATGTTATATTTTTTTACCAAATCTGCAACTTGTTGTTCGTAGAATGTGATTTGTTTTGTTTTTAAGTCAATGCTGGAGAGCCTTACCACCATTAATTGGGCAATACGTTCATCATCAGTAAGTGTTTTATAAATACTATCGGCCCAGTTTTTTGCTGCTGTTAGCTGATCTTTCTGGCCAAAAACATTTATTGAAACGAAGAGGCAAAAGGTTAGCGCAATCAATCTCATAAATGCATAAAAATTTATAGTGGAAAGTAAGTGTTATTTTTGGGTACAAATTACAGGATTTTGGCAGATATCATTCAATTATTACCCGACAACATTGCAAACCAGATTGCAGCAGGAGAAGTGATCCAGCGGCCGGCCAGTGCAGTAAAAGAGCTTTTGGAAAATGCCGTTGATGCAGGTGCTGATGAAATAAAACTTTTCATCAATGATGCAGGCAAGGCATTGATTCAGGTTATTGATAATGGCAAGGGCATGAGTGAAACCGATGCCAGGATGGCTTTTGAGCGGCATGCAACTTCCAAGATTAAAAATATTGATGATCTTTTTCGTATAAAAACAATGGGATTTCGTGGCGAAGCATTGGCAAGCATTGCAGCAGTTTCACAGGTTGAATTAAAAACAAAACGTGCAGATGATGAAGCAGGTGTTTATATCGAGATAGAAAACAGTATGGTTAAACTCCAGGAGCCAATTGCAACTACGAATGGTAGTAGCATTGCGATGAAGAATTTATTTTTCAATGTTCCTGCAAGAAGAAATTTTTTGAAAAGCAACGCAGCCGAGTTGCGTCATATTGTTGATGAATTTACAAGAGTAGCCATGGCGTTCCCGGAAATATTTTTTTCATTGAATTCAAATGGCCAGGAAGTTTTTCATTTGGAAAAGGGAACATTGAAACATCGCATTGTTCAGATTTTAGGAAATAGTTATAATGCAAAACTGGTAAGTGTACAGGAAGACACAGATTACCTGAATATTTATGGTTTTGTTGGTAAACCTGAAACTGCGAAAAAAACCAGGGGTGATCAGTATTTTTTTGTGAACAATCGTTTTATAAAAAGTGCTTATCTCAATCATGCGGTGATGAATGCGTTTAATGATATGATCGCAAAAGATAGTTACCCCATGTATGCGTTGTTCATAGATCTTGATCCGGCACAATTGGATATTAATGTTCATCCAACAAAACAGGAAATAAAATTTGAGGATGAAAAAATTGTTTATGCATTTGTACAATCGGCAGTGAAACATGCGTTGGCACAATTCAGCATTACGCCTACACTTGATTTTGAACTGGATGCTTCTATTCAGCATTTGGATGCAGTGAGTAAACCATTAACGGAAGAAAGAAGATCAACTACAGCCTCATCTTCATTGTTTCAAACGTTTACTCAAAAGAACCAGGCCCATTTTATCGAGAAGAAAAGTGAACTGAAACATTGGAAGGAATTTTATGAAAAACCTGCAGATGGGAATGCTTCCGAAATTACAGAACCAACTACGAATCAAAATACTTTTGTTCCGCTTCACCAGGATTATATAGCTGATGAGCATGTGATGCAGTTGCACCAAGCCTATGTGCTTGTACAAAATGATAAAGGATTTTTATTGCTGCAACAACAAAATGCACATGAGCGTATTCTTTATGAAAGATATTTACATGCGCTTGATGGAAAACCGGTGGCAACACAACAAAGCCTTTTTCCTTCAACGATAGAATTAACGCCAGCAGATGCAGTCATGTTGAATGAATTGATTCCTGATCTTACAGCGCTCGGTTATCAACTGGAACCATTTGGCAATAACACTTTTGTTATACATGGCACACCTGCAGATATCAGCAATAGCAATGAAAAAGTTGTACTTGAAAAAATGCTTGAGCAATACAAACATTTCAGCACAGAAATAAAATTCAGCAATAGAGAAAAATTATTACGTTCCCTTGCCTGGCAACAATCCATAAAATCAGGAACAATACTTTCACAAAAAGAAATGCAATCATTGGTAAATGATCTTTTTGCATGCGAAATGCCCAACAGTACACCGAATGGGAAACCAACTTATATGACGTTTAAGAAGGAGGATTTGGATAAGATGTTTGGCAGGTAGTAAATAAGGAATAAGAAATTTTAAATAAGAAATAAGAAAGTCGAGAGCAGTTTACTTTTTCATTTCTAATTCCTTATTATTTATTTCTTATTTCTATCCTCTTTCCTGCACCCGCAACCATCTTTCCGGAATTTCATTCTGACTTGCTCTTAAATAATCATTATAGCTACAGGCGATAAATTTTTTATCAGGAAGCTGCATCCACCAACGGCTTGTTTTTTTGCTTTGCAGGAAAACGGTTGCGACCTCTGCAAACACGGTATGAAATTCATTGAAATTACTTTTTTCATCAAACATACTTTCCTGTTTGCTCCTGCTTTTACCATCAATGAAATACCAGATCATTTGGGATATTTGTTTTGCCGTTAGATCATTGCTGTCAAGATCCGGATTGTATCCGTAAATACCAAATGTGCTAAGGTTGCTGCTCATGCCTGCATAACGTGTAAGCATACATGATTCTTCACCACTGAAACCATTCGGGCTTAATGAATTTGCAGGAGCATCACTACTCCTGATGGCGCTGATATCGAAACTCAATAAATGGGTGTTTCGCATTACTGGTTCCATTTCATCCATATTTTCTTTTACAACGCCCAGGCGATAGCAATCGAAACGAAGTTTGTCCATGGTTTCCAACATACGTGGATGCACCAGGTAGCTTTGAAAGCCGATATGATTATAATGTTTTATAACGTTGGGCTCTGCAGTAAGCATATCCAGTAAAAAATTTTCGCTCCTGATGGCGCTTTCGCCACGAAGATTAATGAGTGCATCGATGCAGGTAGCTTCAATGATTTGCCCAATATCTTTATAAGCTTCGTATTGAGCCAACGTAATATCATGCGAGCCACCAAGAATGATGACCGTTTTGCCGATATTGAGCATTTCTGATAATACAATCTTTAGTGCTGCATAGCTATCCGTTAGATCGGCGCCTGTTTTTATATTTCCAATATCAGCGATCGTAATATCGGTGTGCCAGTAATGCAACTGGTAAAGTTGTTTCCTGATTGCATCAGGGCCATAACTTTCTCCCATAAAAAACCCACTGCCCCTCATGTCATTGATGCCAACGATCACGATATCTATTTCAGCCAGTTCAGGAAACTCTGTCTCAAAAATGGAAATATGCTTTGCAAATTGGCCATCTGTAAATCCATTATCGTCATTTAATTCGTCTGTTACTATGGGCTGGAGAAAGTCTGTAAGGTCTTGCATTAAAAAAGTTTGCGCAAACCTAATGGATTAATTGGAAAACATAAATCAGGAACCAATTTTTTTATACCCAAAAAATTTATTTCTATGATTGTATATCTTAACTTAGTAGCTTATGAAAACCGTTTAAGGTTGGAGAACTTTAAACCTGGAACTTTAAACGAGTTAAGAAACACAACAGCTTAATAAAAAATTTCTCAGACAATGATCGATAAACAGGAAGTACTACAAGATGTAGTTATAAAATTTGCCGGCGATAGCGGCGATGGAATGCAGCTTACCGGGAACCAGTTCACAAATAATACGGCAATGTTGGGAATTGATCTTGCAACGTTTCCGGATTTTCCAGCAGAAATACGGGCGCCAATAGGAACGCTCCCTGGTGTAAGTGGCTACCAGCTTAGGTTTAGTAGCGATAGGATATACACCCCCGGCGATGAATGCGATGTGTTGGTAGCAATGAATGCTGCTGCTTTGAAAGTTAACCTAATGGGTTTAAAAAAAGGCGGAAAGATCATTGCCAACGTGGATGGTTTTGATAATAAGAACTTACGACTGGCCAATTATCCGGAAGGCATAAATCCTTTGGAGGATCATAGCCTCGATAATTATGAAGTGATCCCCATGGACGTCACAAAAATGACCCGGGAGGCGCTGAAAGACATTACCATGGGCGTTAAAGAAAAGGATCGTGCAAAAAATATGTTTGTATTGGGCTTTTTGTATTGGATGTACAACCGCGATATGGATAATACCATGACTTTTCTGAAAGAAAAATTTGGTAAAAAAGCAGATATTCTTGAAAGCAATATAAGAGCATTGCAGGCTGGTTATAATTATGGTGATACCACCGAAACTTTTACACACAGGTATACTGTTGCAAAAGCAAAAATGGAAGCAGGAACCTATCGCTCTATTATGGGAAACCAGGCATTGTCTTATGGCCTCATTGCAGCTTCACAACAAAGTGGCCTTCCTTTATTCCTGGGAAGTTACCCGATCACACCTGCTTCTGATATCCTGCATGAATTGAGTAAATACAAATCATTTGGAATTAAAACCTTCCAGGCAGAAGATGAAATTGCTGCCATAACTTCGGCTATTGGTGCCAGTTATGGAGGCTCCATTGGCCTTACAACAACCTCTGGCCCCGGTATTGCTTTAAAGGCAGAAGCAATGGGCCTTGCTGTGATGCTGGAAATACCTTTGGTTGTTATAAATATTCAACGTGGAGGGCCAAGTACGGGATTGCCAACAAAGACTGAGCAAAGTGATTTACTCCAGGCTTATTATGGTCGTAATGGTGAGTGCCCGATGCCAGTGATCGCTTCATCTACTCCTGCTGATTGTTTTGATGTTGCATATGAAGCGGTAAGAATAGCGATTCAGCACATGACTCCCATTATGTTATTAAGCGATGGTTATATTGCGAATGGAGCAGAGCCATGGAAATTTCCTCAAACAGCAGACCTGGCTCCCATTCATACCCATTTTAAAACACAGCTTGGTGATGGTGAAGATAAATTTCAACCATACCTCCGTGATGAAAAATTAGTAAGGCCATGGGTAATACCAGGCACTCCGGGATTGGAGCATCGTATTGGTGGTTTGGAAAAACAAAATATTACTGGTAATATTAGTTACGAGGCAGAGAACCACCAGTTGATGGTAAAGATCAGGCAGGAAAAAGTTGATAAGATTGCATCTTATATACCTAAGCAAAAATTGGATAGCGGCCCGGAAAAAGGTAAGGTACTTGTAATCGGCTGGGGCAGTACTTATGGAGCAATAAAAAGTGCTTGCGCTGACCTTCAGGCACAAGGTCATTCAATTTCGCATGCACATATCCGTTATGTTCGCCCATTCCCTGAAAACCTTGGAGAGATCATCAAGAATTTTGAACAGGTGTTAATCCCCGAAATAAATAATGGCCAGTTGATAAAGATCATAAGAGATGTTTACCTGGTAGATGCAAAAGGCTATAACAAGATCATGGGTGTTCCAATTACAAAAGGAGAGTTGATAGAAGCGTTAAAGAAAATGGTATAAGACTTTATTAAAATTATAAGTATTCAGCATAAAAAAGTCGTCCTGTTTAAGAGGACGACTTTTTTTATAAGTTATAATTTTTACCTGATTCTTTCTCTTCCTATAAAAATGCCTAATTTAAGATTGAAAGTGAAGTAACCATCTTTTTGTGATGGGCTGCCACGTTTTCCGCCTGGGCCAGTGATGGTACTAATTTGCCTGCTGCTTAATTTATATGAAAGCGCCTGATCTGATGCTGATAAACCTGAATTGGCATAATCAGCCGGATCAAAATAAGTGGTGCTTACATCATCAAGATAATCTGTTCTTAAAATACGATAAACAAATTCGCCACGAAGATTCAACACATCTGATAATTCATATTTTATTCCTAGCCCAAGTGGAAAATTGATTTGTTTTAATTTATATTCAGGCCTGTCATTTACAAATCCCTCTCCTTCGGTTTTAAGCGGCTGCAGGTCAACCCATCTGCCATTGTAATTTGTTTGTGGGTTAAAAGAATAATAACCAATGCCCGCAAGCAGGTAAGGGGATATTCTTGGAGGATCTTCATCCCGAGCGGTCCAATCAATAAAAATAAATAAAGGATGTATTTCAGTCGTTAATGAAAATTCAGAGATACTACTTCTGAAGCTTAAATTCCTGTTGTACCTGGCACGTGCAATATCTTTTACATCAACATCTTTCAAAACATTATCATCAGCAGAAACTTTTCCAAACATCGCTTCAAGCCTTATTCCAACTGCATACTTGATCATCGCTTCAAAATATAAACCTCCCTGCAAATGGGTTTTACCAAGATTAAGATCTTTGATAAACTTTTTACCGATACCTTTTTTTCCACCAAGATCGGTAAGGCAATTAATAACACCACCTGATGCTCCGAGTTCAAATAACACCGGACTATCATAATATGTATCATTGTAAAAATAATACTGCGCAACGGCTTGTTTTGAAAAGCCTGTAAGTATCAATACAAAGCTTAAAGAAAATATTATTCGTTTCATCAATAAAATCCGTTTAAAATGAGATGCAGTTGTAAAAGGGGTTTCGAAATTATATACAAATAAAACGATTTTTATTCAATTTTATTTATCCAGTTTCAAATTCTTATAATATTTACAGGCTGGCCTGATACCACAAAGGCTACACCTGGGCGTTCTGGCCACACAAATATACCTCCCATGCAGTATCAACCAATGATGTGCTTTGTGGATAAGTGTTTCAGGTAAATGGCTAACCAATTGCTTTTCAGCAGCTATTGGAGTCTTCGCTCCTATCGTCAATCCTATTCTTGCGCTTACCCTGAACACATGGGTGTCAACAGCCATGTTTGGTTGTTCATCAATTACAGAAGTTATAACATTCGCTGTTTTTCTCCCCACTCCCGGCAATTGTACCAATTCATCCACCGTCATGGGTACTTTTCCATTAAATCGCTCTTCCAGCATTTGCGCCATCCCAATCAGGTGTTTTGTTTTGTTATTGGGATAAGAAATGCTTTTTATAAATGGAAATAATTCATCAAAACTTGTTTTACTGAGTGCAGCTGAATCAGGAAATTTTTCAAAAATAGCAGGTGTAGTAAGGTTTACACGCTTATCGGTGCATTGTGCAGAGAGGATCACGGCAACCAATAAGTGAAATGGATTATCATAGATCAATTCTGTTTCAGCATCAGGAGTATGCGTCTGAAAATAGTCAATAACGAACTTGTATCTTTCCTTTTTGGTCATAAAAAAGCCCCGTCTTTTTAAAGCGGGGAAATTACATTAAATGCAGCTAACTTTTAAGCAGGAGAAGATACTTCTTCAAGAGCTTTTTCTGCATAATTCAGAATGTTATCAATAGTTTGTTTACGGGGAGAAAGTTTAATTACCTCCAGATTCTGTTGAGCAGAAGTCAGTAATTCAAATTTTTCACGCAAATTCCAATCATTGAGTAACGCTGCTTTTATTGCGGCTGTTTTTTCGATGGAAGTTTCATTATACAAATACTGCAGAAGATCTTCCTGTGTAAAATTGTTCATAATCCAAGTTTGAAATTAAATAAATAATCCTTATCCGGTTATTAAACGGTGGCTTAACGGGAATATTGTATAAATGCCTTGTTTTCTAACTTTTTATGGCTCATTTACTAAAAAAAGGTCCTCATTATCCTTCTTCATTAGATATTTTTCTCGTGCATACTTCTCGATGGTCTCCGCATTCGTCTTTAATAAGTTAAGCTCATTGCGGGTTTCAGCGATTTGTTGATCCAGGTGACGCTCACTTTTCTGAAGTTCCTTTAGTTTATCCCTTCTCGACAAAATCAGTGACACATCTTTTGGATCGAAGAACAACATCCATACGATAAAACAAGCTGTCGCAATTAAATATTTGTTTTTTGCAAAGGAAAGTGCGGTATTGAGGATTTTCATATAGTTATTATATGTACAATGTACGATTTTTTAAGGATAGTTGAATGGTTGTATAGTTTATAAAGTTAATAAAGGAAGTTCATCCTATTTCAACTTTATCAACCATGTCAACTTTATTAACTATTTCCCAAACTTTATTTTCCCGGCAGGATACTGTCCGCCTGTACCAAGAATTTCTTCGATCCTGATCAATTGATTGTATTTAGCCATCCGATCACTACGAGAAGCAGAACCGGTTTTTATTTGTCCGCAATTCAGTGCAACAGCAAGGTCTGCAATGGTGCTATCTTCTGTTTCTCCGCTGCGATGGCTCATGATGGTATTGTAACCATTGTTTTGCGCCATGGTAACAGCGTTGATCGTTTCCGTTAGTGTACCAATCTGGTTTACTTTTACCAGCAATGCATTTGCAGTACTTTCATTGATGCCTCTTTCAAGCCTTTTTACATTGGTAACAAAAAGATCATCACCTACTAACTGGCATTTATCGCCGATGGTTTCTGTAAGCATTTTCCATCCTTTCCAGTCATCTTCTGCCATACCATCTTCAATAGAGATGATTGGATATTTTTTAACCCAGCTTTCCCAATATTTAACCAACTGTTCGCTGGTCATTTTCTTACCATCACTTTTATGGAAAATATATTTTTTCTCTTTTGCGTTCCACAACTCACTGTTAGCTGCATCCATGGCAATAGCAACCTGGCTTCCTGTTTTATAACCTGCAGCTTGAATGGCAGTTAATACAGTTTCTATCGCTTCTTCATTGCTTTGAATATTTGGAGCAAAACCACCTTCATCTCCTACATTGGTGCTATATCCTTTTTTCTTCAATACCGTTTTCAATGCATGAAAAATTTCAACACCCCATCGTAATCCTTCGCTGAATGTTTTTGCACCAATCGGCATTACCATAAATTCCTGGAAATCTATTTTATTATCGGCATGCGCACCACCATTTAAAATATTCATCATTGGGATAGGAAGCGTTTTTGCATTTGTTCCGCCGATATACCTGTATAATGGAAGGTTTGCTTCCAATGCAGCAGCTTTAGCAACAGCAAGGCTGATCGCAAGCATTGCATTAGCACCTAGCTTGCTTTTATTTTCTGTTCCATCTAATTTGATCATCAATGCATCAATGCCTGTTTGATCAGTTACGTCCCAGCCCAAAAGGTTATCCGCTAAAATGGTATTTACATTGTTGACTGCTTTCAATACACCTTTGCCACCGTATAATTTTTTGTTATTGTCACGCAATTCTACTGCTTCATGAATACCGGTACTGGCGCCACTCGGTACAGCAGCACGGCCAAGCTTTTCATTTTCGGTTAAAATATCTACTTCAATTGTTGGATTGCCGCGGCTATCTAAAATTTGGCGGGCATGTAGGGAAGCGATGTAGCTCATGATGCAGAATTAAGAAATATGAATTTAAAATTATGAATGTCGGGAATCGTCAACCGGAAATCGGCAATTCACCATTTTATTTTTTTATGCAAAGAAAAATCTTTTCAGGAACGCTTCAAAATGAAATTATGTCGTCAGCGATTTAAATATTGCTTCCAGGTTTTGCGTTTCACTTTGAAGCGATACAATATTTAAATTTTGCTGAATGCTCAATTGCAATAATGATTTCTTCAACTCACCTGCATCCGAACATTGAATATTGAACATTGAATTTTGAATATGATCAACCTTAGTAACGCCGCTCATTTTTTGAAGCAGTTTAATATTTACTTCTTCCTTAAATTCAACCTTCACATATTCTATTCCTTTGGTAGATCTTTGTAAATTTTGCAGTTTATCATCTGCCACTATAATGCCTTTGTTGATGATGATTACCTTGTCGCAGATCGCCTCTACTTCCTGCATAATATGAGAAGAGAACAAAACGGTTTTATTTTGTCCAAGCCTTTTGATCACTTCTCTTATTTCTATGATCTGGTTTGGATCAAGGCCCGAAGTTGGTTCATCCAATATCAATACTTCAGGATCGTGTACCAATGCAGCTGCCAGGCCAACACGTTGTTTATAACCTTTACTTAGTTGTCCAATTTTTTTGTTTGATTCAGGAGTTAGACCCACCAGTTTTATCACTTCCTCAATCCTTGGTTTTGGATCCTGTATTTTGTGAACACCTGCAATAAAACCAAGATATTCCCTCACAAACATATCTGTGTACAAAGGATTCGCTTCTGGTAAATAACCAATCTTCTTTTTTGTTTCAATGCTGTTGCCCGCTACCGTTATACCGCATACCTGGATATTTCCGCCATCTGCATTCAGATAGCCGGTGATCATCTTCATGGTGGTAGATTTGCCTGCACCATTTGGCCCAAGAAAACCCATGATCTCTCCTTTATTTACAGTAAAAGAAATTTGATTGACCGCCTTCTGGCTGCCATAGTTTTTAGATAGATTATTAACCGATATGGACACTGGCGTTAATGTAAGATTTATGATTTATGATGTAAGATTTTAAAACCTTACAGAATCTTTATCAATTTTCTTTTTTTGGTTCTTGTGGTGGACGTTGTGGACCACGGCTTTGATTTTGGTTTTGAGGCGGGCGTTGTTGTTGCGGTCTCCCTTGCTGACCACCAACTTGACCCTGCTGCCTGTTACCACCGCCACCACTTTGTTGAGGAGGTTTATTTCCTTGTTGAGGTGGACGTTGTTGTTGGGGCCTTCCTCCACCTTGTCCTTGTTGTGGAGGACGATTTTGTGGTGGACGTTGTTGTCCTTGTTGACCACCCTGTTCTCTTCTTTGTTCTGGTTGATTGCCACCGCGACCTTGTTGCTGCTGAGGCCTTCCTCCTTGTTGTTGATTTTGTTGATTGCCTCTTTCTTTGTCCCTGCGTTTGCGGGTCGTTTTTTCCAGGCTCTTAAGACTTATTTGTCCAACGATATCTGCGTATTCTGGTTCTATTTCTTTAGGCTTGTTGCTGGTAACTTCAACTGTTTCCATTTCTTCAGGCTTGATACCTTCCCTGTTTTGCGCCTTTATCTTTTTTACTGTTTCAATGCTCAATGGGTATTGCTTATTGCTTTCTGCCATTGTGTACCACATCAAATTTCTGAAAATATCTTTCTTCACTAAGAATGCTCTTCCTCTTGCCACTTCTAATGTATCTGCATCAGTTGGAAAAAATTGTAAGGCATCTAAATAAGTATCCAATTCATAATTAAGACAACATTTCAATCTTCCGCACTGTCCGCTCAGTTTTGTTTGGTTGATGCTTAGATTTTGATAGCGTGCAGCGTTCGTATTCACACTTTTAAAATCTGTGAGCCAGGTGCTGCAGCAAAGTTCTCTTCCGCAACTTCCGATGCCACCAACTTTACCTGCTTCCTGGCGGGCACCAATCTGGCGCATTTCAACTTTTACTTTGAATTCGCCAGCATATAATTTTATCAGCTCCCTGAAATCCACCCGATCATCTGCTATGTAAAAGAAAGTTGCTTTTCTTGCATCGGCCTGTATTTCTACTTCCGCCATTTTAAGCTCGAGTTTCAATTGACGGGCCATGGCACGGCTGCGTATCAGTACATTTGCTTCACGTGCTTTTGTTTCTTTCATTTTGGAAAGATCTGATTCAGTCGCCCGCCGTAAAATCTTTTTTAAATCAGGGCTTTTCTCGTCGATATTATTTTTCTTAAGCTGAAGCCTTACCAATTCGCCGGTTAAGTTTATCATGCCTACATCAAAACCGCTGGTGCCTTCAACAGCAACCATTTCGCCTTTTTCGTAATAATGTAAGGTGGTATTTTTAAAATAATCTT
>JBDTLP010000084.1:0-22578 GCA_039934735.1 Ferruginibacter sp.
GTGGTGCGAGCCGGGGTTGAACCGGCGACACATGGATTTTCAGTCCATTGCTCTACCAACTGAGCTATCACACCATCATACCTTTCGATATAATCCCCTTTCGGGGCAGCAAAAATAAGGGGATTTTAGTTAATGGAGAAAGTTTTTTAGAAAAGATAAGAATCAGTCTTTTACATTATATGTTTAAAGGTTGAATCGTAAAACATAACCGTAAGCCCCGCAGGCCCAACCATGGTGCTCATCTAAAAAATGAATTTCAATAACGGTTTTAGCACCCAGGGAAACAACCGAAGACCAGGTCGTGCCTCCATCTTCTGTTTTATAAATATGCGTACCACCACAGCAATAACCAGTAGATGAATTTAAAAACTGGATATCCGTAATTAATTCACCGAAGTTTGATAGCGGCTCCCAGCTTGCACCTCCATTAATTGTTTTAGAAATTTGACCATAGTCACCAATAAAACCATCGCTATTTGTATAAAATGATACCGGCCCTGTTAGATTAGAAAGTGTCTTTTGAATATTCCAGCTATTACCCCCATCTGTTGTATTAAAGATTTTTGAATCCCTAGACACCCAACCATTAAGGTCATTTATAAAATAGATGGATGCGGGTGTACCTCCTGCTCCTGTCGAAGGAAACAGGTAGAGTGAATCAAATGTAAGGCCTGCATTTATAGAATTAAAAAAATATAACCCGCTTTGTAAATAGCAATTCGTACTGCTTGTATAAAAACAATCCTGGAAATTATAAGTGTTGGGTGAGTGCGGCTTATTTATTTTTTGTATTGAAGCGCCATGATCCATTGTAACGTATACGTTATCGGTTGAATTTACAAAACAAGCATTTGATCCATATGCTGCTATATTGATAAACCCTGCATCTTCATTTATTTTTGACCAGTTTGAACCTGCGTCCATTGATCTGTATATACCATTGTCGGTTGTTAAATATCCATTGGTTTGATCTGTGAAAAAGATATCCGTTATAGTTTCTGCTACCGGGATACTTCCAACCTTTGTCCACCCTGTAGATAAGGTATCAGGGTCAGACGGTACAGTTACCATTGGATTTTGACTTTGTGGGTTGGAATCTTTTTTAGAACAAGCGATCATAAAAAAAATCACGCAAAAAAAAGATAAAACTGTTTTCATAATGTTTTTATGGATTAATATTTCTAATCGAAATAATTTTTAATCAAATTAGTTCCCAAACTCACAAAGGAATTTAATACGCATCAGTTTCAATTGTTCCCAGTTAAAATTACTATCTGCTAATTCTTCCTGTGCAACCTGTAAAGAAGATGTTTCACAACTTTTAAAATAATCGATGATCTCTTCCTGCTCATATTCATCTACCATATCATTGATGGCATAATTCAAATTAAGTTTGGTGCCGCTTGCAACAATGGTTTCCATTTCTTCCAGTAATTCTTCGATCTTAAGATCTTTGTTCTTTGCAATGGTCTCCAATGGAATTTTCTTATCTACATTCTGGATGATGAATATTTTATTATTATTCCTGTTCACCACGCTCTTCATCACAAAATCATCGGGCCTTATCACATCATTTTCTTCAACGTAAGTAGTAATCACATCTAAGAATGGTTTTCCATAGCGTAATGCTTTTCCTTTACTTACGCCACTTATTTTTTCTAACTCCGCCATTGACGTTGGAAACATTGTCGCCATATCTTCCAATGAAGTTTCTAGAAAGATCACGAATGGAGGAAGATTTTTTTCTTTGGAAACTTTTTTACGCAACTCTTTTAATAACTCCAATAATTTCTCATCTGCTGTTGTTCCTGCTGCATCCGGAGATTCAGTTTCATCATCATCCGCATTTGCTTCTTCAAATAAATTATTAAGTATGATCTTGAATGAAGTTGGTTTTTTCAGGAAGGCAGTTCCCTTCTTTGTAAATTTTAAAACACCATATTCCACAATATCTTTTTCAAGCAAATCATTCAACAACATCTGCCTGATCAGGCTGCTCCAATAGTGAACTTCTTTATCATTGCCACTTGCAAAAACATCCAGCGCATCGTGCCTGTACATTTGTACTTGTGGGGTAGCTCTTCCCGTTAGTATGAGTATAAGATATTCAATGGTAAAATGTTCGCCCAATGCTTTCACTGCATTTAAAACTGTAACCACGCTATCTTTCGCTTCAATTTGTTCTCTTGGATTTAAACAGTTGTCGCAATGGCCGCAGCTTTTAGCATCATCATAAGGTTCGCCAAAATAATACAACAATGTTTTGCGCCTGCAGATACTACTTTCTGCATAAGAAACCGTTTCATTAATTAACTGTGCGCCAACTTCTCTTTCACTCAATGGCTTATCACGCATCAAATGTTCGAGTTTCGCCACGTCTTTATGTGAATAGTATAAAATACATTTCCCTTCCATGCCATCACGGCCAGCCCTGCCCGTTTCCTGGTAATAATTCTCAATGGATTTAGGAATGTTGTAATGAATTACAAAACGTACATCGGGTTTATCGATGCCCATTCCAAAAGCGATGGTGGCAACGATTACGTGTACATCTTCATTTAAGAATTGGTCCTGTCTTTCTGCTCTTAATTTTCCATCAAGTCCTGCATGATAGGCAACGGCTTTTATTCCATTTGCTACCAGCATGCTTGCAAGCTCTTCTGTTGTTTTTCTATTAAGCGTATAGATGATGCCGCTTTTATTTTTATGTTGCTGAATAAAACGAACGATACTTTTATTCGTTTGTTCCAGGTTTATCTTTGGCTGAATTTCATAATATAAATTCGGCCTGTTAAATGAAGAAATAAATACAGCTGGTTTACGCAAGCCAAGATTCTTTAAAATATCGCTCTGTACTTTTGGTGTAGCCGTAGCTGTTAGGCCAATAATCGGTATATCAGGATTTATCTGGTCCATTACTTCTTTCAGGCGGCGGTATTCAGGCCTGAAGTCATGTCCCCATTCTGAAATACAATGCGCTTCATCAACAGCGAAAAAAGAGATTTCAATCGATTTAAAAAATTCAATATTGTCTTCCCTTGTAAGTGTTTCAGGTGCTACGTAAAGCAATTTTGTTTTACCAGAAACAAGATCATCCTTAACGGCTTTCTGTTGTCCTTTATTTAAACTGCTGTTTAAAAAATGCGCTACATCATCCTTGCTGCTATAACTACGCACAAGGTCAACCTGGTTTTTCATCAGTGCGATCAATGGAGAAACGATGATCGCAACTCCTTTACTGATCATTGCCGGAAGCTGGTAGCAAAGGCTTTTTCCACCGCCGGTTGGCATGATTACAAAAGTATCTGTACCGCTTAAAAGTGTTTTGATAATCTCTTCCTGCGGACCCTTGAATTGATCGAAGCCAAATTGATTTTGCAATTGTGTAGAAAGCGTATCTAAAAGTGCAGGATCTGAATGTTTTACTGCGGGACTTTTACCGGTAGCTTTTTTGGTAGTATTGGAGGTTGATTTTTTGGTAGCCATAATAAATTTTTTCTCTCTAAAGAGTTATTCCTTCAATCACGATTCGTATTTTTTTTGATTTGGGGTTGCGAATTTAGTTGAATGAACCCGCAATTAAAAACTATATCAAAATTATTCAGACATATTAACAGAATTTTTAAGCCAGCTTCTATTGTTTAATAAGATAACATATTTTATTCAATGAAGCCAATTTTTAAATTGTAAAAAAGAAATTCCTTCCTGTATACTTATCACGTATTCTTTGCATTCTGCCTTAATTAAAGTAGGTTTGCGGCTCGATAATGAATAGCCAGATCATCATACCTGTTGCACTACGTACTTTGGAATTGCAAGCTTCGTCCATAACTGATTTAAAAGCATTTATAGATGAAGATTTTGTAAAGGCTGTTGAGCAAATTGCTTATTGTAAAGGAAGATTGGTAGTTAGTGGAATTGGCAAAAGCGCCATCATTGCTCAAAAGATAGTTGCCACACTAAACAGTACCGGAACTGCATCCATGTTTATGCATGCTGCAGATGCTATTCATGGCGACCTGGGCATGATCCAAAAAAATGACATCCTGCTTTTAATTAGCAAAAGCGGTGATAGCCCGGAAATAAAAGTGCTGGTTCCTCTTTTAAAAAATTTTGGTAATATATTGATCGGCATGGTCGGCAATACACAATCATTTCTTGCAAAGAATTGTACTATTTTATTGAATACAACTGTTTTGCAGGAAGCTTGCCCAAATAATCTTGCACCTACCACAAGCACAACCGCACAAATGGTAATGGGTGATGCATTGGCAGTTTGCCTGATGGAATTAAAAGGATTTAACAGCGATGATTTTGCAAAATTTCATCCTGGCGGAACATTGGGGAAAAAATTATACTTACGCGTAGCCGATCTCATCGTTCACAATCAAAAACCTTCTGTAAAACAAAATGCTTCTATAAAAGAAGTGATTGTGGAAATTACAAAGAACAGGCTGGGAGCTGCGGCAGTAATTAATGAAAAGAATGAAATCGCAGGTGTGATCACAGATGGTGACCTGAGAAGAATGCTTGAAAAAAATGATGTCGTAAATGTGTTGCAGGCGAAAGATATTATGAGTGTTGATCCTAAATCAATCACTTCAGATGCATTGGCAGCCGAGGCACTTGAAATGATGAGAAGTAAAAATATTAGCCAGTTGCTGGTAACAGAAAACAATCAATATGCCGGCATCATACATTTGCATGATCTTATAAGAGAAGGAATCATTTAAAAATACGGGTGCTATTATGAATAAGAATCATTATGTAGCTATTATGGCAGGGGGAATCGGAAGCAGGTTTTGGCCAATGAGCCGGGCTGATTATCCCAAACAATTTCTTGATATTTTGAACACGGGCAGAACGCTTATACAAGCTACTTTTGACAGGTTTGCGCAATTTATACCACTTGAGAATATTTATATCGTAACGGCTGATATTTATAAAGACATTGTTATAAAACAATTGCCGCAGCTTAATGTTGCCAATATTTTATGTGAGCCTTCACGTAAAAATACGGCGCCTTGTGTTGCATACATTTCTTACAAGTTGCTAAAGCTGAACCCGGAAGCAAATCTTATCTGTGCGCCTGCCGATCACTTAATAAATGATGTACCTTCTTTTATAAAGATCTGCGAAGACGCCCTGCATTTTACTTCTAATATCAAAGCTTTACTTACGCTTGGTGTTAAACCAACTAATCCCAATACCGGTTACGGCTACATCCAGTATGAACCTTATGCAGTTGGTGATAATGTATATAAAGTGAAAACCTTTACCGAAAAACCTGACAGTGAACTTGCAAAAGCCTTTGTTGCCAGCGGCGATTTTTTATGGAACGCCGGGATATTTGTATGGGAAGTAAAAAATATTATAAAGGCTTTTGAAAAATTATTGCCTGAAATACATGATGTATTCGATGCAGAAAAAGAAGCACTCAATACAGCCAATGAAACGGCGGCAATAGAAAGGATCTATCCACAGTGTGTTAATATTTCCATTGATTACGGCATCATGGAAAAAGCAGATAATGTTTATGTAATCCCATCTTCATTTGGCTGGAGCGACCTTGGTACATGGGCCAGCGCTTATGAAACCATTGATAAAGATTACCTTGAAAATGCTGTTGCCGGTGACAATGTTGTGATCATCGATGCTATCAAAAATATGGTTCACGCAGATAATAAGAAACTAATTGTATTGCAGGGCCTCGAAGATTTTGTAATTGTTGATACAAAAGATGTGTTGCTTATTTGCAAAAAAGATAAAGAACAGGAGATCAAGCAGTATGTTGCTGAAATAAAAAGGAATAAGGGTGACAGGTACTTATAAATTTCCAGGCCTTAAATAGTTGATAGGTTGATAAAGTTAATAGAGGCGTCTTTTATTAACTTTATCAACCCCCTCAACTTCCCCAAAATAATTCTCCACTCACACAATATATCCACCCTTGATTCGTTTTCTCCTTTACCGTGATTTGTATTATTTACAAAGCATAGCTTTTTTCCAGGGTTAAAAGATCCAATATGAAGACCAAAATTATACTTATAAGCTTATCGGTATTGCTGGTAATACCCAACTTTATCAAAAAGGATATTAATGAGCAGGCTTTATATAATAAGGTAGAGCGTTTTGATCCTCGCCTTAGTTCAATCAACACGATTGATAAACTTGATCAATATGTTGATGCAGAAGCTTCATTGAAACATATTCCCATTTATTCAGAAAATTATACCGCTTTACTGGCATATATAATTTCATCCCGTTTTTATCATGGCTTTTCACATTATACATTAAGTGAGAATTGGATCGCTGCCATTGGCGAAAAGGTATTTGGATACGGGCTCGCTTCAAAAGTAGATCCGGAAGCGATCATGGAAAACAGCTATGCTGCCTGTTCACAACAGGCGATCGTGATGATGGAAATTTTAAGAAAAAAGAATATTACTTACCGAAAAGTTGGCTTCCCGCATCATTATGCACTTGAAGCTAAGATCAATAAAAACTGGTATTATTTCGATCCGAATATGGAACCTGCCATAACATTGAATGAACGCCTGCACGAAAACTGGAATGGCAGCAACGATAAATTAAAAAAATACTATACCAAACATGGGAATGTGACCTGGGAATTTGGCACTCATGAAGAGGCACAATTTGGTATTCCAAATGAAGTTCCTGGAGGAAAAGCAAAAATGTTTCAGAGCGTTACCGGCTTTTTAGGTAAAGTAATTTGGTGCGTTCCAATGTTTTTTGTTTTTGCAAGAAGACGTCGCCCAACCATGTATGCAGTAAAGCCCGTTAATCATTTTCCACGCAACTATAATCTAAGGCCCATCTTTTCGGCTTAAGGACAACCCTAAAAACTTATTTATCTTTTTAGCCTCAGCTTTATACCAATTAAATTAATACTGCACCACTCAAAAAAATGTCAGGCTGAGGCACTCTTAAAAAAATTAAGCTCTTTGCAAATGACATAGCAGAACCGCAGGCTGGTTTCTATTTTGTAACAACGGATTAAAATCCGTTGTCATTAATAGTTGCTATGTTAGAGAACCGTAGATTCGGCCCATATTATTATATAGTTGCTTTCTACTTTTTTATATGTTCCGAACCTACGGTTCTCATTCTTTAATTTATCATTTCACCAACGGGTTAAAACCCGTTGTTACAATATTGGCCGAGGCTACGCCTCTTTATCCATAAGTGTAAAACTTCAGTTTAATAAATTATTATTAATCAGTTTCATACCTAATGTGCCATTTGCAGCGTGCCTGCCCCGCAGTATTGCCGTGGTCGAAGCCGGGTTTGTAAGAAGATAGCCTTCGACAAGCTCAGCCTGACAGACAAGTATTAATTTCTAATTGATATTAATTCCTCTCCCCCGAAATTCATCGGGGTTTGAGACAAGGAGCGGAAAGGAAAATTTTTAGAGATGTCCTTAAGTATTATTTTTGAACGGGTATTAAACAGCCCGTTCTTTTCTTGACAACAACAATTCAAAGCAAACTTCCATCGGTTGGTACAACCATATTTACTGTAATGAGCGCCTTAGCGGCAAAACATTCCGCTATAAATCTTGGGCAGGGTTTTCCTGATTTCCCCATGAATGAAGCACTTACTTCATTGGTATATAAAGCAATGAAGGATGGAAATAATCAATATGTTCACATGAATGGTTTGCCGGGATTACGTGAAGCCTTAGCCGAAAAAGCAAATAGTCTTTATAATGCTGACATAAACCCTGATACAGACATAACGGTTACGCCAGGTGGCACTTACGCTATTTACACTGCATTTACAACCATACTGCAACCAGGCGATGAAGTGATCCTTTTTGAACCCGCTTATGATAGTTATATTCCAAACATTGAGATCAATGGCGGCGTGGCTGTTCCTGTTCCGTTGCTGTTTCCGGATTATAAAATAAACTGGGATGTTGTAAGAGAAAAGATAACCGCTAAAACAAAAGCCATCATCATCAATACGCCACACAATCCAACCGGAAGTGTGCTTGATGAAAATGATATTGCTCAACTTCGCAGCATTGTAAAAGATACTGGCATATTTATTATCAGCGATGAAGTATATGAGCACCTGATCTTCGATGACAAACAACATCTTTCTATGTTGCGCTATCCCGATCTTTTTGAAAGAAGCTTTGTTTGTTTTTCTTTCGGTAAAGTATATCATTGTACCGGCTGGAAAATGGGTTATTGTATGGCACCAGCTTCGTTGATGAAAGAATTTAGAAAGGTTCACCAGTTCAATTGTTTTACCTGCAACAGCCCTGTTCAATTTGCGTTGGCTGAATTTTTAAAACAAAAAGAACAATATTTCACGCTTGGTAAATTCCTGCAACAAAAAAGGGATTATTTTAAAAACATCATGGCGCAAACAAAATTTATTCCGCTGCCATCATATGGAAGTTATTTTCAATTATATAGCTATGAAAATATTAGTGATGAAAGTGAAAATGATTTTGCGGTAAGATTAACATCCGAATTTGGAGTTGCAACGATTCCGGTTTCGGCGTTTTATAAAAATGCGGTGGATAATAAAGTATTACGTTTTTGTTTTGCCAAAAAAGAAACAACACTTGATGAGGCAGTAAATCGTTTACAAAAAATTTCGTGAGTTTGTGTTAAATATTTGTAGCTTTCTACTATGCGTTAATTAAAAATTATGAATTAAAAATTAATGGTTTTTAAAACTTTGTGAATTCGTAAACCCGTTGAAGATTTCACCATTCACGAAAACCGCTGTCGGGGTTTGCAACCGCCGACAGGGTTATGCTCCAAACTGGCGTAAATGATGATCTAAATGTTTATACATCGATTTGCCCCATTGTTCTTCTGTAAATCTTCCAAACATGGGATGCGGATGTTTTGTTATACCATTGGGGCCTAATTGATAAAATTTATTGACCAGTTCTGTCAACGCTTTTTTTTCATCATTAAAATTGCGTTCATCTTTTATAATAAAGGCAGGTGATGTTGGAAGACCAGGTTTCCAGGGTGAATCATCATGCAGTTTTGATTTTATCATCCAGCCAATTAACCTACCGATAAACATGCGTGGAATTTTGATTTCGGTCAACGGCACTTTAAAAGCTTCTTTGCAATGTGCCAGCATTTGGGCAACATTCATCTTACCCCATTGTGCAGTTGAAGCTGATGAAAGTTTTTCCAGCCTTTCTGTAATTTCATCGAATGTATTTTTTTCAAAAAGATTTTTCATTGTAACTATTTGATTTATTTTATAGAAATTTTTTATAAACTCTTCAAAAAATCTTCTGCCTTTGCAAGATCACCAGGCACATCAATCTTTACACCTGTTTGATCTGTTATTACCATCTTTAAAGAAATGCCATTTTCAAGATACCTGAGTTGTTCCAGTTTTTCTGCTTTTTCCATATCAGAAGCGGGCCAGGAAGTAAAATTTAATAAAGCCTGTTTTCTAAAAGCATACACACCAATATGTTCATAGTAGGTTGGTATAAAATATTCATCCCTGGAAAAAGGAATTACGGCCCTGCTAAAGAACAATGAATTCATATTTTTATCAACAACCACTTTTACATAATTAGGATCGCTTACCAAAGATGCATCTGTGAATTTTTTCATCACAGAAGCAACCATCACTTTGTCATCATCAAAAGCGGCTAACAATAACCGTAATGTTTCTTTATTTACAAAAGGTTCATCGCCCTGTACATTTAAAATAATATCAACATTCATATCAACAGCAGCTTCAGCAATGCGGTCGCTGCCACTTTCATGTTGTTGTTTACTCATCACTGCATTTCCTCCATGATCCCTGATCTCATTTAAAATGATCTCGCTATCTGTTATTACGATCACGTCATCAAACAATCCTGTTGCAACTGTATTATCATAGGTTTGCCTTATCACCGTTTTTTCTCCCAAAGGCTGCATCAGTTTAAATGGGAACCTGGTAGCTGCATATCGTGCCGGTATCATGGCTATTTTTTTCATCAAAGGAGTTTATAAAAAGATTTGAACAGGATCAATTGTATTCAGCTACATTTTCGGGAAGTGTTTTACTTTCATACCCGCATTTCTGGCATTGATAAATATTTTCTGCAGATATCGCATAGCTTGAAAAAAGCCATGTAAAAATAGCGGTGATAAAATTACCGGTACCTTGCTTTGGAACAAGCAATATATCATTTGCACCGCATTTCGGACATGTTACGGTTTTTAAATACTCCTCGTCAAATTTCTTAAGGATATCTATAACCATTTCTGCATCCTGTTTAAACACATTAAGTTTTATACCGCCAATGGCATTGCTTAGTATTGGATCAATGGTTACCGTGTACTCATCTTTTAGATAGCAGTCTATTCCTGCGTCTCTCAATCTACCCAACATAATATTTGCTGAAAAATAATTATCAAAAGTCCGGACAGTTACCATTTCCATAAATTAAAGATATTGAAAAAGTTCCCTGTTCATGCAGCCATAAGTATAATTTGGGCATCTATGAACCAGGTGAGATTGTGGGCGGACACGCTACACAATAAATTAATTCATTTTTGAGAAAAATGCCGCTGAAAAATGAATTTTTGATGGTCAACAAATTGTATTTTTGTTTATCTTGCTCCCCCCTTCGAAAACCCCTGAAATTTATTTCATTTTCCAAACGATAGCTGATTAAATAATTATATTGGCTGTAAACAAAAAAATTAAATCATGAAGAAAATTTACCTGCTGCTTTTTTCAGTAATTGTTAGTGTTGGTTCATTCGCACAGTTTGTACCGGTGACTGTAAATCTTACAACCAGCCAAAATATCGTTGTTGGTGGATCTAATTACCATGCCAGTGAAAATATTTACCTGGCTGATGAAATCGGACCCAACAATTACATAACGGCTGCATCTGCTATTCAACAAATATTCTTTTTCCAGGAAGTAGCTCCTGTACCGGCCACTATTAACAACTATAAGATCTCAATGAAAAATATTCCAGCTGCTACTACCACGCTTGCAACAGGTACTTATAGCGCAGTTGGATATACAGTAGTTTTTAATGGCACTATGGATGCATCGGTTGGTCAAATCGTTCCGATTATCCTTTCTACTCCATTCCAGCGTACAGCAGGAAGCAACCTTCAAATTCTTATTGAAAGAACTGACAATGTTGTTCATACTACCGGCCCGGGCATTGATGAAATCTGGGATGCTTCACAGGGAAATTCGAATAGTTTTTCGGCCAATAGTGCAAGAAGGTATAATGGAACAGTTGCGCTTTCTGCAGCAACATCTTTAACCGCCAGCGTTTACAGGCCAGCCATCGCCTTCAATCATACTTTTGCAGTTGATGCTATAGCGAATGATATTATTTTCCCTGCAATGTCATGTTACAACGGCCCTGTAAGTGTTGCAGTGGAGGTTTTAAACGGAGGTACACTTCCTATTGCAGCCGGCGCAGTTTCCACTACATTACACGTAAGAGGAGTAAATACATTTACAGGCACACAAACAAATACAGGTATTATTGCACCGGGCGCATCTGAATTCGTGATTTTTAGTGGTGTAAACCTGAGTAATGCAGGCAATAATTTTGATACTGCTTATGTTCATTTAGCGGGAGATGGTTCTACTTATTATGATACAGTTTCAACAATAACAACTAAAGCTCCTACGTTTTCGGCTTACCCGCAGGTAGAAACAGTGGAAGAATTTTTCCCTGTGACAGCAGCTTCCAACTTAAATGTATTTCCGTATGTAGAAAATTTGGCTAGCGTAGACGCTGGTGGAGATTGGACATTAGGTACCGGCATTTATGGCAATGCAAATATGCCGGATTTAGCTCCGTTAGGTGCACCAACGGATAGTGCTTATTATTTCTTTGATAGTTATGTAAATGAAAATATCGGAACTGAAAGCAGGTTGTATAGTAATTGTTTCGATCTTACAACAGCAACCGGGGCACTGTTAACTTACTACACAAATCATGATTCTTCATACTCAAACCCAGGCGATGTTAATTATTCTCCGGATAGTTTGTATGTATCTGTTTCAACAGATAGGGGTGCGACATGGACAAGAATATACGGAACGATGCGACCAGTGCTGGGACTTAACAATTCGATCTGGCAACTGGAATCAGTAAACCTGAATGCTTATATAGGGCAGGTTATACAAATAGGTTTTGAAGCGGTTAGCAAATGGGGAAATGTAATCATGCTTGATAATATAACTGTGGCAGCTACCCTTCCTGTATCGTTGGTGAATTTTAATGCACAGCGTAATGGCAAGGTGAATGACCTAAGCTGGAAAACTTCCATGGAACAGAATACCAGCAGGTTTATCATTGAACGCAGTACGAATGGCGGAAACACTTATACTGATATTGGCCAGGTGGCTGCAGCAGGTAACAGCAACACAGAACGCAGTTATCACTTTACTGATATCAGTCCTGCAAAAGGATATAATTACTATCGCTTAAGAATGATTGATATTAATAACAGTTTTAAATTCAGCGATATTAAAAATGTAAGGAACGAGGGTGCGGCAGATTTTTCATTTGCACCTAATCCTGTACAACAGCAAATGAAAATAAAACTGGATGCTGATAAAGCTGATAAAGGTTTTATTACTATCACAGATATGAGTGGCAAACAGGTTTACAGCAATAGTATAACTGTAGCTGAAGGAAGCAATAACCTTGTTATTGAAACTGGCAAATTCTCTTCTGGATTATATATTATTACAATACAGTTGAGCAATGATAAGATTGTTCAAAAATTCAATAAGTTCTAAAAGATTATTTTTTAATAGAAAAGCCCTTACAAAATTGTAAGGGCTTTTTTATTACCGTTGGCTTAAGCCAACGGCAATAGATTAAAATAAAAAAGCGCCTTCAAAATTGAAAGCGCCTATATAATCTTTAATACTAAAATTAATTATTCAACATCAAGGGCATCACCAGCATCAGCACTTCTTCATTCTCTGCCTGCTCAGATGGTTTTATAATACCAGCTTTGGTTGCTGTACTTAATTCCATATTTATTTCAGCCGTATCGGCACCATTCAGCATTTCAATTAAAAATTTTGCATTGAAAGCGATTTGCAGGTCTTCGCCATCATACTGGCAAGCCATGCGCTCATTTCCTTCAAAGCTAAAATCAACATCCTGTGCAGCAAGTTGCAATTGATTGCCACTGATCGTTAATGCAACCTGGTTCGTACTTTTATTACTGAATACACTTACACGGCGCAATGCACTTTGAAAATCATTTTTTACAACAACCATTTTATAAGGATTGTCCACAGGTATCACCACTTTATAATCAGGGAAACGTGCATCAATCAGGCGGCATACCAGTTCTGTTCCACCATGTGTAACAAAAAGATGGTTGCTGTTATAGGAAAGCGTTAGCTCGTCATCATTATCAGGCAAAGCACTTTTTAAAAGATTCAATGGTTTTTTTGGAACAATGAAAGAATCTTTTTTAGGACAATTCACATCTGTACGGGTATAACGTACAAGCCTGTGTGCATCTGTAGCTACGAATGTGATGCCTTTCTTATCTAGTTCAAAGAATACACCTGTCATTGCAGGGCGAAGATCATCACTGCTAACTGCAAAAATTGATTTGTTGATTGCCGTTACCAATGCAGAAGAAGTCATGGTAAACGAATTGGCATCATCAGCTGCCGGTTCACGTGGAAAATTATCCGGGTTCTCGCCCATCACTTTGTATTTACCATTATCTGAAGTGATTTCTACAGCAAAGTTTTTATCGATATTAAAAGTGAGTGGTTGCTCTGAAATATTTTTTAGTGAGTCCATTAAAATCTTTGCAGGAATACAAACTTTTCCACTATCCTTTGCTTCAATATCCATATGTACTTTCATCACTGTTTCCAGGTCTGTAGCAACAACGGTAAGTTTATTCTTGTCAATTTCAAATAAGAAATCTTCCAATATTGGTAAAACAGTGTTGGCATTAATTACTCCACTAATTTGTTGCAGTTGTTTCAGCAGCGCCGAAGAAGAAACGATAAACTTCATATGATTTATTTAATAAGTGCCCAAAGATAAAAGATTGCAGGGAATGAAAGCAAGATAATTTGGAAGAGATACAGGATGCGGGATATGGGATACGGGATGCGGGATATGGAATACGGGTTGTGCCTTTTTACTGCATATCGGCCCGTATTTTAAGCTGTTTAAACAAGAAAAATAAAAAATCAGTAACCCAGTGACGAAAAACCAGCCCATAATGCGATATTGAACCCCGGAACAAAACACATGCAACAAAAAAACATCGGCACAGAAAGAGGGCTTCAAAAAATTAAACATTATTGTTCCTACCAGGAAAGGAACCATTACCAGGTAAAAGAAAAATTGTACAGTTTCGGGCTGTATAAAAAAGAAGTTGAAGCCATCCTTTCACAATTAATAGAAGAAAATTATTTGAATGAAGAACGATATGCCATCGCATTCGCTGGCGGCAAATTCAGGATAAAACACTGGGGCCGTGTAAAAATAAAATATGAGCTGAAGCAAAGTAACGTAAGTGAATATTGTATAAAAGAAGCATTAAGATCAATTGATGAAAAAGAATATGAAAAAACACTTCGGGATTTATTTGAAATAAAAATGAAAACACTGAAAGCTGAAAAAAATATATTTACCAAAAAGCAAAAAGTATTTTCGTATTTAATGCAAAAGGGCTTTGAGCCTGCACTCATTAATCCACTTTTTAACCATTAAGGGCATCTCTAAAAACCTATTCTTTTTTTGCACCTCACCTTTAATTCCTCTCCAAAGGAGAGGACATTGAAGCTTTTTAGAGATGTCCTTAATAAAAACTGGAACTGATTTTGATAGTACAGGGTTGCAATGATCCGGTTACACATGAATAAAAAAAATACCATACTTATTGTAGATGATGATGATTCAATCATTAAGATTGTTTCACTTATCTTAGCCAATGCAGGATATGATATTATAACAGATAATAACGGAGATCTTCATTTTTTACAAACTAATATTTATCCCGACCTTATTTTACTTGATAATCAATTAGGAAGTAAAAGTGGAGCTGATATATGCAGGCAATTAAAAACAAATCAGCTTACCAAACATATTCCCGTAATGCTGGTATCCGCCACCGAAGGTTTACCAGAAATTGCAACTTATGCATGTGCAGATGATTTTTTACCCAAGCCTTTTGATGTAGATACACTTTTACAAAAAGTTGATTCTTTATTAAGCAATATGGATATAGTAGCGGCCCGCTAAAAATTCAATTAAATAATTTCACATTCATCAGCGCATTTTGTACAGGCTGCTGCACATTCCTGGCAATGATCATTCATATGTTTGTTGCATTCTTCCGCACATGCATCACACATAACAGCACAAAGTTTTGCAAGTTCTTTTACCTTATCACTGTTAAGGCTCATTATTTGCGCTGTTGCGTAACAAATAACAGCACATTCCAAATTTAATTGTATACATGCCTTCATCATTGCCGGATCCTCTTCTTTGAGGCAGGAAGCTGCACAATGATTACATAAGGCAGCGGATGTAAGACATGCGTCTATGCATAATTTGTATTGATGATATCCTTCCATAAATATTTTTGCAATTCAATTCCAATATTCAAGCCACGAATACAGATTTGATGATTTGGTGATTTAGAAATTTGATAATGGGTTAGCTTTATAATTATTAGTGTCTTTTAATTATCACATTTCCAAATTACCAAATTGACTAATTTTGTTGCATGGCAGAAGATTTAATGATCGCAACAGGAAATAAAGAAGAACAATATCAAACATTATTACCACAGGTAAATGCGTTGATAGAAGGTGAACCAGATCTTGTTGCAAACCTCGCAAATATAACTGCTGCATTAAAAGAACAGTTTGGTTGGTTGTGGATAGGATTTTACCTGGTTAAAAAAGATGCGTTGGTATTGGGGCCTTTCCAGGGACCGGTTGCATGTACAAGGATAAAAAAAGGCCGTGGTGTTTGTGGAACAAGTTGGGCCGAAGCTGCTACATTAATCGTCCCTGATGTAGAAAAATTTCCGGGGCATATTGCCTGCAGTAGTTTATCAAGATCAGAAATTGTAATTCCTATTATAAGAAACAATGAAGTAATTGGTGTATTTGATGTGGATAGTGAGTTGGTGGATCACTTTGATGGGGTGGATAAGCTGTATTTGGAAGAGATCATTTCCTGGATCAAGGTTGATTGAGTTAATAAAGGGTTACTTCCTTATCAACATTATCAACATTATCAACCTCTCAACTTTTATCAACGAATTTGAAACCAATACTATGCAAATTCTCAATCTTAACCTTATCATCTTTTGAAAATATTTTACGCAGCCTGGAAACAAATACATCCATGCTTCTTCCTAAAAAATAATCATCCTGTCCCCAGAGAGAATTTAATATCTGTTCTCTTTTCAATACCTGGTTTTTATTATCAAGAAAAAATTTTAGTAACTCTGCTTCTCTTTGTGTCAAATTAATTTCTTCATGTTCATTTTTCAAACTAAAATTAGCCGGGTCAAAATAGTAATTACTTACTTTATACAATTGGTTTTGTGCAGGATCTTTTTTTTGCGAACGATTAATAAAGATATCGATTTTTAAAATAAGTTCTTCAATGCTGAATGGTTTTACCAGGTAATCATCTGCACCAAGCCGCAATCCTTTTATCCTGTCTTCCTTCAATGTTTTTGCAGATAAAAAAATAATGGGAATGTGTTGATTGATTTTTCTAACTTCTGTTGCAAGATCAAATCCATCCAGGCCAGGAAGCATCACATCAAAAATACAAATATCATATGTATTCGATTTGAACGCATTTAAACAACTTGCTCCATCTGCATAATGATCGACATCATATTGCAGGGAAAGATTGTCTGCAGTTAAGAACGCAAGCGTTTGATCATCCTCCGCATAAAGTATCCTGGCTTTTTTCGACATGACTAAATAATTAATTTTATGGTGATGCCCGCTGTTTTATTATTTTGAACAGATAATTTCCACAGGTGCATCTTGCAGATTTTTTGTACATAATAAAGTCCGAGCCCAAACCCATTGATCTCTGCATTTTTATTTCCTGGCACCCGGTAAAATTTTTCAAAAACATGTTTCTGGTATTTTGCCGGAATGCCTACGCCGTTATCTATGATCTGTATGATAACCTGGCCCGCTTCTTCATTTATCTTTATCAATACCTGTGCTGTTTGGTCGCAATATTTAATTGAGTTATCTAAAAAATTATAAATGATATTAGCAAAATGAAATTCATCTGCCATTATTTTAATATTCGGTGATGAAGTTTCTGTTTTGACTTCTGCTGTTTCATATTTAAGTTTAACGGTATCAATAACGTTGTTGATCACATCCAATACATTAAAAGAAGTTTTGTTCAACGTTATTGGTGTGATGTCTGATTTTGCAAGACTGAGTATATGTTCAACATGACTGTTTAATTTCTGACTTTGTTCAATAACGATCTGTGCATATTTTTCAAGCTTGGGATCAGATGCAAGTTGTTCATGCTTGGCCAAATAATTAGATGCGATCAATATTGATGTAAGTGGCGTTTTAAATTCATGCGTCATGTTATTGATAAAATCTTTTTGCAATTCTGCATATCGTTGTTGTTGCAGGATGACATAAATAGAATACAAATAAATAACCAGCGCAATGATCATGATCAATGAAAGAATGATCCATAGTTTTAATGAAGCGAAAATATAAGTTGCTTTATCAGGAAACCTAACTGCAAAATAATAAACAAGGTTTTTTACTTTCGGGAAAAAAGCTGGCAACATTTCTTTCCCTGCCTTACTCATATTCACATAACTTCCATACACCATCTTATCAGATTCACAATCATAGATCGCATATTCAAAATCAGTATTAATTCCTTTTTTTGAAAAAACATTTATAAGATACAATTCAAGCAACTTGGCTTCAAAGTCGTTGTGAATATTCACCACATAATAATCTTCCGAAACTTTTTTTACGGGATTTATCAGTGGTGCCTGGTAACCATAGTAATTATCAATTTCATTCGCTACTTCCAATAAAGACACCTGTATATTCTGGCTGAATTTTTTTTCTTCAAGATCGAATGCCTGTCTTAACCAATAAACTTCTATAACAATAATTCCTATAAAGGCAACGATGCCTATAAGTACTACTATTTTAATGTTATTAAATTTCACGTTGCAATAATATTACAAAAACCGGAGGAATGGAGGGAAAAGCTGAATGGTGAATAGTGAAATCTTTGGCGTTCTTATATTTAATACCAATTAAATATTAAAACTGTACCAGCAAAAAAAGCTGTCAGGCTGAGCTTGTCGAAGTCGGGTTAATTCGAAATACCGCCTTCGACAAGCTCAGGCTGACAGACAAATATTAATTGGTATAATCCTATAATTTAATAATAGTTACGAAAAAAATTGAGGACTTCATCTTTTCACTATTCACCATTCACATTATCTTTCCATCCCCACAAATACCTACACGCATACGTTCTGTACGGGCTCCATTTGGCAGATATTTTTAGCATGCGTTCTTTCATTGCTTTTTTATCTGTTGAATCCACTTTATATAATTTACAAATGGCTTGTTGTATTCCAAGATCATCAACAGCAAAAATATCTTCTCTTCCCAATGTGAACATTAAGATCATCTCAACGGTCCATTGCCCAACACCTTTTATTTTTGATAAATATTTTATCAGTTCTTCATTACTCATTTTATGCAGCTTTGCATCTGTGATCTTTTCTTCAATAAAAAAACGGCTCACATTCAAAACATAATTTGCTTTTGCATTGCTTAAACCAATGCTACGCAATGTTTCAAAAGGAGTTACAGCAATTTGTTTTGCCGTAGGTTCTTTTCCTTTATACAAATCTAAAAACCTGCGATGAAAAACATCCGCCACTTTTGTACTCAGTTGCTGGCTCATAATGGAATAACACAAATGCAGGTAAACATGATTGCGTTGTTGCAATTGATAAGGTTTCTGCAAAGCAATAATCTTTTGTAATTTTTTGTCTTTGATTAAATGCAGCAGATGTTCCATGCACTCAATTTCCGGTAATTTATTTTATTATACAAATTCCCGGAAAGAAAATCAGCCTTCGGCCCATTTTCTAAATGCAGCCACCCTTTCCCTGCTTACAATGATTTCTTCTTCATGGCTGAAGTTTTTTAGTGAGAGTTTTAAACGGCTATTCATATAAGGTTTTCCAAGATCAATCATCTTGCTATGAACAATAATTTTTCTGTTTACCCTAAAAAAATAATAAGGATCAAGCAATGATTCTAATTTTTCGATGCTGAAGTTGATTACAAACTTGTTGGCTTTTCTGTCAACAAGGTAGGTGGTTTTATTATCCGCATAGAAATAAGCTACTTCGTCTGTTTGAATAAAAAAACTACGTTGCCCAACTTTTGCAAGAAAGCGATCCTTATAATGTGGTAAAAAATTTTCTTTTAATTGTTCTGCCCACCCATGATAATTGGGCGGATAAAAAGCATTCGACATTAATTTATATTTATGAATACCTGTTGCGAGCGCTTCTGAAGTAACAGGCTTCATTATATAATCGATACTAAAATGTTGAAATGCATTAATGGCATAGTTATCATAAGCAGTTGTAAATATTACCGGCCTGTCAATCCTAACTTGCCTGAATATTTCGAAACTATGTCCATCTGATAATTCAATATCCATCAATAAAAGATCCGGGTGAGGTTGTGTTTTCAACCATTTTACAGTTTCTTCAATACTTTCAAGCGCTGCAGAAACCTGTATGGACGAATCATATTTTGCCAATAGCAGTTTCAACCTTTCGGTTGCCAGTAATTCATCTTCCACAATAATTACATTCATATAAATGAACCGTTTATATTTATTAATGGCAGTATTACCGTAAACATATTGTCTTCATTATTGATCATCACTTCCCTGCTGCTTACCATGCTATATCTTTTTATAATATTCTGCAGGCCAATTCCTGATGAACGTTCGATGGTAAGTTTTGTTTGTAAATTATTTGATACTGTGATGGTATTAGTACCATTTACACGCACATCAATGTAAAGCGGTTTTTGCCTGCTAACTACATTATGTTTGATAGCATTTTCAATCAGTATTTGCAATGCAGCAGGTACGATCAGCATTTGCCTGTAATTTTCAGGAATATCGAGATGCACAAGTAGCCCTTCTGTAAATCTTTGTTTAAGTAAAAAAATATAGGGGTCTATATAACGTAATTCTGTTTCAAGGGGAACCAGTTCTTTTTCATGATTCTGTAAAATATAACGATACACTTTAGAAAATTCTTCTATAAATTTATTTGCATCGGCATTGTTCTGCATGATAAGGGTTGATAAAACATTCAGGTTATTGAAAAGAAAATGTGGATTGATCTGGTTCTTTACTACTTGCAGTTCTGCCTGCGAAGACAGTCTCTTAAATGTTTCCGCCTCTATCAACTTAGTTTTATATTCTGAAAAATAAAATACAATCGCATTGAGCAGGTGAAATAATAAATTGGCAAGCCACGCATAGATAAGATTTAATTTGAGTGGAGTAATTGTTTCCTCAAAAGTATGATCATGAAATACCATACTCACTGTCATAACAATAAGAACTGTTATAGCTGTAGTAACAAGGCAACCCGCTATAAAATAAACGATCAGCCCCCTGATCTTATTTGTTTGCGATAAAATATGTTTCTTAAAAAAATGTTCCAGCAAATGATTGAACTCCCAGGTACAGGTGGTGATTGCTGTGATGGTTGCCAATGCATAATACCATTCAATATGAATATGAAAGTAATAATAAACCTTACATAGTTCCGTACTTAAATACGTATAAAGTGAAAGGAGAAAAATAAAAACATATCTATACTTATGGCTAAACATAACAGGAGATATTAAAATGCATCAACAGTTTTACAAATAATTTGTTCGCTGCTGATGCACTTTTATTTTCTTATATAAAACTATGGCAACAATACATGATCGATTAGATGTACAACCCCATTTGTACAAACAATATTTGTAGCAATAATGTTTGATTTAGTTGTACCATTTGAATTACCAAGAATGGTTGGCCCGCCACCTGTACCATTCGATAGGTTAATGGTGGTATTGCCACCCGCAAGCATTCCAAGCGATCCGTTAGCAAGGTCAGATGAAAATGCACGGCCGCCTACCACATGGTAAGTTAATACTGCTGTTAATGTAGCAATTGGTATTTGATTAATATCAGTAAGGCTTAATGCTGCAAGCAGATCTGTAAATGCCTGGTTGGTTGGAGCGAATACAGTTAATGTACCACCGCTAAGTGTACCTGCCAAACCTGCGAGCGTTACTGCTTTTACCAATGAGTCGAGCCCGGAAGCAACGGCTGTTTGTACAATATTTCCTGCTGGAGGATTCAACACCCTTCCTATTTTGTGGATCACACCATTGTCTGCAACAATATCTGCAGTGGTGACTTTAATACCATTGATAAAAACACCGCTGCTGTTTTTTGTTACAAATACTGAATCACCACTTGCAGTTACCACTTTTGCATTGGGACCGGCAGGAACATCTGCTGCTAATATTTTAGCAGGGATGGTATGATACAATAATAAAGTGCTGAGCTGTGCAGGTGTTAATGCATCAATGGTAGCTGAAGAAATCCCGGAAGCAGCAAAGGCAGCATCATCGGGAGCGAAAACGGTGAATGGCCCTGTTCCTTTTAATGTTACATCCAACCCTGCTTTGATGACTGCTTTTTCAAGCAAGGTTAAAGAGGCATCTGCTACCACCTTATCGGTAATGGTATTGGATGTTACTACAGGAGCAGGATTATCATCTTTTTTGCAAGATGTAAGAGTTACTGTAAATAAGGTACCCAATAATATTAGGGCTACCCATTGCCTGATTTGATTTTTTTGTTTCATGTTTTAAAGGTTTATTTGTTTTAGTACAAATGATATGCTTTAAACAAAAAATAAAAAATTTAGATTAGCAAAAAGGAGTGAACTGTATAAAATAATGGTGTGAACGGCGCTTTTTTGACAATAAAAAAAATAAAATGACATGTGTTTTAAAGAACTCATGGAATAAATTCCTCATTGATAGGTGATCGTTATAAAAGTCCCTGAATATTGTACATAGGATAGAATGAGGGCATCGCCTTTGCGGATTTCGGTCAAGGTTATTATATTGCATACTTTGTTTCTATGCTTGTAACACTTATTTATTTTCCATAGAAACATTTCATTTATAGCAATAAATATTATTTTACATTTCGGTTTCGTTAGAAACGCATCGTGTAAAAAATGCGGGCTTATCAGCACCAAACGTTCCTACGGAACGAAATGCAAAATACAAATCATGGCTGTCTACCAACCAGACGTTCCTACAGAACGATAAGAAACTTAACAAATCATTACTTTCTGTCAATCAGACGTTCCTACAGAACGAAAAGAAACTTTACATTGGGAGTTACAATATTTAGCTGATGAGGCTTTGCGCTTATTGTAGCTGATT
>JBDTLP010000085.1:0-22372 GCA_039934735.1 Ferruginibacter sp.
TCACTTCGCCCCGAACGGGATAAGCTACCTGTTGCACTTATTACTTGAACTTAGGTTTCTCTAAAAACCCTAAATGGTATCCTACAAATTATTTAAGGCCGAAGCCTAACGAATTAATTGCTTTATTTCAGACAATTTTGCCAAATAAACTATGGTATGTGACACATCTCGTTTCGGCAATTGATAACGAAATAAGCATTGTTAATAATCCTGCTCATCCTTATGTACGTCAAGTTTGTGTAATTGGTAAGGCAACTAGTGCCATTCCAATAAATGATAATCTGTGGAGTTTTTTTAAATGTAATCGCGGACAGATTTGTAATATAAAAACAATAGAAAGAAGATTTACACCAGATTTTACACCTGAACAGAAACAGCAATTTATATGGAGTTTATACAATAACCTAGATCCGAATTTGAATGGCGAGATTGAATCACTACAGAGTGAGCCATTGGATTTAGAGACCATGAGTGTAATAGAAGGAGCCGAACGTACAATTCTCAAATTACATAAGATTCGGGAGAGAAGTAAAGATATAATTGATCAGTCAAAATTATTAGCAAAAAATCAAAGTCGATTTTATTGTGAGGTATGCACTTTCAATTTCGAGACTGTGTATCCTGGCTTGGGAAATGGATTTATTGAATGCCATCACAAACAACCAATATCAGAAGGCGGTATACGAAAGACAACCGTAAACGATTTAGCGCTTGTTTGCGCAAACTGCCATAGAATGTTACATAAAAAGTCAGAGGAAGGCAAATATTATAATATTGAAGAATTAAGAAAACAAATTATAAAATAGCCCCGCCACCTTAGTTTGTTTTATGCAAATAAAAAGTTTTCCTTTTCAGGAGTTCAGATCATTAAAGCAACGTTGTAAGCTATAAGACTCCGGTGTTATTTTTGTATTTTGCACCCCAATAATATTTGCCTAATGCATGAATTAATAAATAATAATTGGTTTATCTCAATCGTAAGTTCACTTATTACGATAGCAATAGTGCCAATTATTGGTTTTATAGTAAATAACATAAGAGCCCACTACGGTATTTTTTCGGGAACATATATTGCAATTACTGAAATGCCGGACTCCAAAGACTTAATAATTGAATTAATTAAATGCAAGCATATAAAAAATACTTTAAAAGGAAAGATTTTTGGGGTTTCTTTTAAAACTATTAATCAAAATACTACTAATAACAGCAATAAATATACTTTTAAAGGCGGTGTTGCAGAAAGACTTCTCGTTATTTCATATAACTCTGACCATAAAGGGGATCTTTCATCTGGATCATTAACTTTATACGGCAATACTACAGGAAATATCTTTACAGGGATTTGGGGAGGTCTTGAAGACAGTAAAGTAGTTTCATCTAGTTGTGTCTGGATAAAAAGCAACAAGAAGTTGCATTATCAAAAAGATCATGATGCAATATTGGAAATAGTAAATAAAAGAAACTCAAAAGATTTTTTTATTATACAATCTGATAATATCTCTGGTAAAAGCAATTTAGCTAAGGGTTTTTCATTCGATGATTTTAAAAATAAATAGTTAGTTTGGATTTTGACTTTCGGAACGAATTTTACATAAGGTTTAGTTATTATCACATGATACACATTTGAATTGTCTTTCCGGCTGACGACATAATTTATAGGATAAAAAAATTCAACACTTTTAATAATAATGTGTTCTTCATAGAAAGAATTGATCATCTATTCAATTGTTCTTCCACGTTCCCCTTTCTCCTCTCATTTTCGCTGCTTTTTCCAAAACCTCCAAATTCCCTACTAATCTACCCTCAACCTCCCAATCGGCCATGTACTAACGGGCATGACAGCACTATCAGCAACCAAAGTACACAGGGCTTCATAATAATATTTCGAGATTTCAATCACAACAAAAAAAGAGACTGCCCCTCCCAGTACTGCCTCTCCACTTTATAAAAAATAAATACTCCCCCTAAAACTTCACCAACTTCATCACCCTCACAACCCCACCCTGCCTCACTTCCAACATAAACCCTCCCGCCTTCAAATAATTCCCAATACCAATTGTTTGATAAGGCTGTATCGTAGTATGTTCCAGTTCTCTACCTAAAAGATCAAGGATGCGAACATGGATCACTTCCTTATATGCCGTAATTACCCGCAACTTATAATCAGCAACACTCGGGTTAGGATAAACGCTTACCGTCATCGGTTCAGCTTTACCGTTAGTTGTTCCATTATTCTTAGCGGCTTGTTGGCGGTGGGAATGCCGGCAGTGTAAGCTTGTGCCCAAAAGCGTCCACTTCATTAAAGCGTTATAACTACAGTTTCTCACCCCTTCCGCCAGTTATATTATAAGCTAAATAAAAAAATGTTCCGGTCACCCGGAACATTTTTTTAAGAAATAATCAAGACATTAACTTATTTCAAAAGAACAATCTTGCCATTCAGAATTTCCTCTCCATTGCGGATACGATATAAATAGATGCCGCCTGGTAAACCTTCAGCATTGAATTTTAGCTGACTTGGCTTATTGGCCTCTACCTGTCCGTTAAAAAGGATTGCAACTTTTTTCCCGTTAATATTGAATATTTCAACGGTTACATGTGCAAAATCCCTGTGACCGAGTATCTCAATGGTTACCGTATTCACAAACGGATTTGGAAAAGTACGGACATCCATATTGACAGCCGATACTATTAAAGGATCCGTTGGCGGTTTAACGCTTACGGGCACCGTAGTCGCTGCGCCTTTGGCTGTGCCCGTAGTTACGCATACAGAACTTGTATTGCTACAGCCATTCGAATTTGTGACTGTTACACTATAGGTACCGGCCGTTTTTACTTTTATATAACTTGTCGTTGCACCTGTACTCCATAGATACGTCGTACAGCCAGCCGTTGCCGAAAGCTGTATGGTATGACCTGCGCAAATAACCAGTGTGCCACTGATCGTGCAGGTTGGTTTAGGAAGCATGGTAACAGCTTTGCTGCAAGTGCTTGCACAACCTCCCGCATTAGTAGTCGTTACGGAATACGTTCCGCCGGCTGTAATAGTGATACAGCGGGTTGTAGCACCAGTACTCCATAAATAGGTGCTGCAGCCAGCAGGCGCACAAAGTTGTGTTGATTGTCCCTGGCAAAAAGATGAATTACCAGAGATGCTGCAAGCAGGCAATGAAGCCGCAGTTACAGTTTTGGTGCATGTACTGCTGCAACCTCCGCTATTGGTTACCGTGACTGTATAAGTACCAGCTGCCGTTACTGTGATACAGCGACAGGTTGCGCCTGTACTCCACAGATAAGTAGCACAACCAGCCGGAGCGCATAATTGCGTTGACTGACCTGAACAAATAACAGCATTGCCCGATATTGTACAAGCAGGTGCAGGACTAACTGTGATCGTTTTAGTACAGGTACTGCTACAGCCACCGCTATTGGTAACCGTTACTGAGTAAGTGCCGGCAGTAGTGACTGTTATACAGCGACAGGTTGCACCTGTGCTCCATAGGTAAGTAGCACAACCAGCCGGAGCGCATAATTGCGTTGACTGACCTGAACAAATAACAGCATTGCCCGATATTGTACAAGCAGGTGCAGGACTAACTGTGATCGTTTTAGTACAGGTACTGCTGCAACCACCACTATTGGTAACCGTTACTGAGTAAGTACCTGCAGTAGTGACTGTTATACAGCGACAGGTTGCACCCGTGCTCCATAGGTAAGTGGCACAACCCGCCGGTGCGCAAAGTTGAGTTGATTGACCCAGGCAAATGGCCGAACTTCCTGTGATAGTACAATCCGGGGCAGGACTAACTGTGATGATTTTAGTGCAGGTACTGCTGCAGCCACCGCTATTGGTAACCGTTACTGAGTAAGTGCCGGCAGTAGTGACTGTTATACAGCGACAGGTTGCACCTGTGCTCCAGAGGTAAGTAGCACAACCCGCAGGTGCGCAAAGTTGTGTCGATTGACCCGCACAGATAGCTGAATTGCCGGTAATGGTACAATCTGGCGCAGGGCTAACAGTTATGGTTTTATAACAGGTACTGCTACAACCACTATTATTTGTCACCCGGACAGAATAAGTGCCTGCTGTTGAAACTGTAATGCAACTGGTTGTCGCACCGGTACTCCACAGATAAGTTTTACAACCAGCCGGAGCACATAATTGTGTTGATTGACCCAGGCAAATAGACCCATTACCCGTAATCGCACAGTTTGGTAAAGGATTAACGGTAACGACCATTATAAGAGAAGTGGCGGTTCCACAAGCGTTGGTTACGCTTACAGAATAACTGCCTCCTGCCGTTACCGTGATACTTTGCGTTGTAGCACCATTGCTCCATAAGTAAGTGGTTCCTGAAGAAGCCGTAAGGATGACATTTCCTCCCTGGCAAAAACTTATTGGACCGTTCGCCGTGATCGTTGGAACCGGGTTAGGCGTTACTATTACAATAACAGCCGCCGAAGCACTGCTGCATCCGTTTGCATTTTTTACCGTTACTGAATAGCTTCCGCCTGCTATTACGGTAATGCTTTGCGTAGTTGCACCATTACTCCAAACATAACTGCTACCTGAGGATGCAGTTAATATTACATTTCCGCCAAGACAGAAACTAAGTGGCCCGTTTGCGGAAATTGTAGCTACTGGATTCGGATTAACAGTTACAATAGTAGCAGCAGAAGAACCTCCGCATGTGCCCGTTGTAGTTACTGTATAACTGCCCGAAGAAGTTACAGTAATGCTTTGCGATGTTGCGCCGTTGCTCCAGCTATAAGAAGCAGCCGCTGAAGCAGTAAGAATCACATTTCCACCCTGGCAAAAGCTTGTCGGGCCATTTGCGCTAATGGTCGGTATTGCGCCCGTTGTTACATTTACCGATACCGGTTCAGAAAGCGCACTGCAATTATTTGCATTGGTAACCGTGACGGAATAATTACCACTGGCCGTTACAGTTATGCTGGCTGTTGTGGCCCCGTTGCTCCATAGATAACTACTGCCGGATGAAGCGGTTAAAATAACACTTCCACCCTGGCAAAAGTTGACAGGGCCATTTGCTGATATTGTTGCTGTTGGATTGGGGTTAACTGTTATCACAGTGGCAGCAGAAGAACCTCCGCATGTGCCCGTTGTAGTTACGGTATAGTTGCCCGAAGAATTTACAGTAATGCTTTGCGTAGTTGCGCCGTTGCTCCAGCTATAAGAAGCAGCCGATGAAGCAGTAAGAATAACATTTCCACCCTGGCAAAAAGTTGTCGGGCCGTTTGCACTAATGGTCGGTATTGCGCCCGTTGTTACATTTACCGGTACAGGTGCAGAAAGCGCACTGCAATTATTTGCATTGGTAACAGTGACGGAATAATTACCACTGGCCGTAACAGTTATGCTGGCTGTTGTAGCCCCGGTGCTCCATAAATAACTATTGCCGGATGAAGCGGTTAAAATAACACTTCCACCCTGGCAAAAGTTTGTTGCCCCATTTGCTGATATCGTCGCAACGGGATTTGGGTTGACCAGGACACTGGTTGCCGCTGACAGCTGTGTACAACCATTTGCATTTGTAACTGTAACGGAATAACTGCCAGTCGCTGTTACACTGATACTAGCTGTTGTGGCACCTGTACTCCATAAATAACTACTGCCGGATGAAGCGGTTAAAATAACACTTCCACCCTGGCAAAAGTTGACGGGGCCATTCACGGATATTGTTGCTGTTGGATTAGGATTAACTGTTACCACAGTCGTAGCGGAGGTTCCACCGCAGGCGCCGGTTGTAGTAACGGAATAATTTCCGGAAGCTGAAACCGTAATGCTCTGGGTAGTTGCTCCATTACTCCACAAATATCCGCTGGACGAAGTTGCCGAGAGAATTACACTGCCGCCTGTGCAAAAAGTGAGTGGACCATTTGCAGAAATAACCGGAGTTGTGCCAGTACTAATAGTAACCGTCACCGGTGCTGATGTGCCCGCACATCCATTCGCATTTGTAACAGTAACGGTATATATTCCGCCTGTCGTCACAGTAATATTTTGCGTTGTTGCGCCGTTGCTCCACGCATAGCTGCTACCAGGGGAAGCAGTTAGAATAACACTACCGCCTGTACAAAAACTGAGGGGGCCGTTCGCTGATATTGATACTGTAGGGTTAGGATTAACAGTAACAACTGTTGATGCTGATGCACCTGCACAACCAGCAGCATTCGTCACACTCACGGAATAACTGCCACTTTCCGTAACCGCTATATTTGGTGTAGTTGCGCCGGTGCTCCATAAATAGCTGCTGCCCGATGATGCTGTTAAAACAACACTGCCGCCCGCACAAAAAGTGATTGGACCACCTGCAGATATAGATGCAGTTGGATTGGGATTAACTGTTACTGTAGTTGCAGCTGATGTCGCTGTACAACCTGCATCATTCGTTACGCTTACAGAATAACTGCCACTTTCCGTAACCGTTATATTCGGCGTAGTTGCGCCTGTGCTCCATAAGTAGCTGCTGCCTGAAGATGCTGTCAGAACAACACTGCCGCCGTTACAAAAGGTTAAAGGCCCGTTTGCACTGATTGTAGGCACAGGGAGCGGATTAACTGTAACCAGAATATGATTGGAGACGGCCGTTCCGCAATTGCTTGTATTGCTAACGAAATAATCACCGCTTTCAGTAACAGTAAGCGTGGCCGAAGTAGCGCCTGTGCTCCAGGTACCGCCAACATTTCCAGAAAGCGTAACGCTTCCGCCTGCGCAAAATTCGGTTGTAGTTGCAGCAGAAATAACTGATGCAGTTGCCTGCATGGCCACATTAACAACATTATTATGAAGTGAAATAGCACCGGCTTTAGTAAGAGCCCTTCCAATAAGAGATGAACCTTCAAGTAAGGTAATTTCGCCATTCGCTATAACAGTTCCCTTAAAGACGGAACCTTCCCCTAAATCAAAAGCTCCGTTCACCTGCCAGAAGACATTGCACAGCGAAGCTCCATTGATAAGCGTAACGCTTGCCAGTGTACTGGTGGATAGTGCTCCGTCTATTTGAAAAATAAAAATGGCAGTTGGATCGCCACCGCCATCCAAAATCAGTTCTCCATTTAATGTTGAAGCTGCACCAAGGCAATAAACATTGGGTGCTAATACCTGGTTATTTCCTAAAGTTGTACCCAGCACCATGCCGCAGTTCGTGCCGCTTAATGCGCTATACGCCAAAGCTACATCTGACGCTGCCTGTGCAGAAGCAGGGTCTGCTATATGAATTTGTCCAATGTCAATGCCTGGGGGAAAGCCTGTAAAAGCTCCAACATTTGTTCCTATATCGCCAGTTACAATCGAAGCGCCGTCATTGCTAAATGCGCCCGCAGCTGAAAATAAGGCAAAAGATGAAGTCACTCCGAGGTTAGGTGCCTGCCCGAAATTTTTAGTTGAGAAAAAGAGCAATAAAATAAGGGCTGGTAAAAACAGGTGTAATTTTTTTTTCATTTTGCATGAGTTTAAAAAGTGAAATTATTAGGGTGGGCATGCCTTTATATGCCCTGCTAAGTTGGTAACAATCCTACTCGTAAGTGTTATATTTGTAGATCCAATAGTTATATATATCACACTAAAATTGACTATTTACAAGACTTGTTCGATTGGTGAGAGATACTCTTAAGCCATAGGAGAGAAAAGAGAAAATAGCAGTTATGCATAACTGCTATCTATAGATAAAATATACACAGCTAAAATCCTGTATAAGTTCAACGGTTAAAAAACTATAAAATTGGAATGTTATGAGCGGAAGCTAAAAATCTTCTAAATTATTAAAACGCTTTTGCTTTGATTGTTTGTAACAAGACGGCGTGAGGCCAGTAACTTTTTTAAACTGCATGGATAAGTGTGCTACACTACTATAGTGAAGTCTATATGATATTTCCGTAAGGTTAAGTTCATCATATAAAAGAAGCTCTTTAACTTTTTCTATTTTTTGAATGATAATATATTGCTGTATTGTCATTCCTTTGGTTTCTGAAAATATATTAGCAAGATAAGTATAATCGTAGTTGAGGTTTTCACTGAGGAGGGATGAATAATTTTCTATTGGCGCATCCGCTGAATCAGAAACCAATTCAGTAATAAAATTTTTAATCTTTTCTATGAGAATACTTCTTTTATCATTGAGCAATATCAAATCCCATTTAAGCAAGCGCTCACGCAGCATCTCCCTTTGATAATACCCTATGTTTTCATTTATCTCAACCATGCCTAAATCTACAACGGTGTAATGCAGCCCAAGATTTGTAAGAATATCTTTCACCAACATTTTGCAACGTAAACTGACCATATTTTTAATATATAGCGTCAATGCAGATCGTATTAGGGTTAATATAACTAAAAGCTGTAGCGGGAATTATTTATTGAAGCTTTTCAGATATGTTGGCAGGACAGTTAATCTGATGTAATATTAGTGCTTTTAAGGTATATAACCAGATCTTTTTATACCTATTTACAAACTATTTATACGGCGTAGCTTTACGTAGATATACAATAGCATATAACTTTTTTACTTAGTAAGATTACTTATTCTTTTCACAGGTTAAGGAAGTGTGCTTATGCCGTAAAAAGACCAATCTTTAAAACTGCTAAAATTTATATGCAGGGCAATGCAGTAATTACCCTATTTTAAAAAACAGGAATTATAATTCATAAAATTCCCCGGCAGCATGGTTTAGGGACATAAAAATGTTCGCAAAAAAGTATTCTGGCGAAAGTGTTCTGCAGGATCACTTGTATCTTTTTAAGTCTGCCAGTCTGCGACTGGTTTAGGACTTAATATTTTTATCGTTGAACTAAATTTTCATTAATATTAAAATTGTCCTTGCGGACTTTAAAAGTTCACTTTGAATGATATTAACAGGGTAGCATTCGCTGCAAACGGAGATGATTTACTCAAAGGCACACCGGCACTATCAGGCCATTTCCTGTCATTTGCGGCTATCAGTATCAGTTAGTATACAGGAAGCTGCTTTTAAAAGTGTAAATTAGCAATGATATACAGCAGAAAGATAAAATTGTTGTGCAAAATGTCCAATAAAACGAACCTGTATCGCATCAATAGTTTTATACGTGATAATGGCAGCGTCGCTATAAATCCTTTTTCACATACTTTCCCAGGATGAGAACATCATTGAGGATATTGACCCAGCTATTAAAATCATTGGGTTTTGTAAAATAAGCGGACGCTCCAAGCAATTTACTTTTTTCCAGCTCATAAACATTCGCTGAAGTACTTAATACAATGATTGGAATATGATTCAGGTGAGCATTCTCTTTTATTTGCTTCATGCATTCATAACCGTTCATGATAGGCATGTTGAGATCCATAAATATGAGAACGTAAGGAGGTGGCATAAGGGCTTTAATGATTCCATCCCTTCCGTTACGGGCTACCGTGCAGGTAAGCGGGGTGGATAATTGCGAAAGCGCATCAGAAAATAAACTGATATCATCTTCATCATCATCTACCAGCAATATTCTGGCCGGTATTATAAACTTATCCATCAAAAAAATAGTTGGAGGTTAAAAGGGAAAGGTATTGAAAGTTATTTATGCTCACAAGTATTTTAACCTGCCAGATTGTTCCATTAGATAAATTAGTTTGCGAAAAAAGGAGCAGCATTTGAAAAGGCATCTACCGGTACCAACTTCAAATCATCTTCAGGCTTATCCGGGAAAAGAGTTTGCACAAATGTGAAGCAGGCACGATTGATCTGTTCGGCATCGATGAGGGATCTTAGATTCTGGATATCATCGCGATCAAGAGAAATATCTAATATGTTGTAATTGATCGTGACAATTCCCTGGTTACTTACCCTTGTGGCATTGCCGGTGATGGTCATATCTGCCAGGTAAATATTATTGTGTAAAAGATGTAAAATAAATGTAAAGGGTTTTATAGAGGCTAGCATACTATACCTGCACCAATGGACATGCCAGTTCATTTAAATCATTCAAAAAGTACCTGTAATAATTTAAAAGACAATGATGTGCCAGTCTTATTACGACTTAATACTCTATCATCGACCCGAATTTTCATTGTGAGTAAAACTTTATTACGCAATTTGAAAGTTCACAACAGCTGGTATTACGATGTTAGCATTGTCGGCGCGGCGCCATCATTTACTCACAACCACTCCACCACTTTCCGCCATTTCCTATCATTTCCGCCGGGTTTTACAAAATCCATAAAAACCCTCATTAATCTTGCAGCAGCTTCCCAATCAGCCGTGCACTAACGGTCATGACAGCAAGATCAGGAAGCTTATTTATTCACAGTTTAAAACCAATAACATGGCTAAACAAAAAAGTATTGTAAAACTGAGTGGCACCATTGATGACATTACGTTTTCACAAACCAAAGACGGCTTCGTGGCCCGAAAGAAAATACCAAAAGTTTCGAAAGAAACCCTGGCCACCGACCCAAGGTATGCAAGGCTTCGTGAGAACATGAGCGAATTCGATCGCGGTGTTTCAGCGGGCAAGAAAATGCGCATAGCAGTGCAGGATGCATTGCTGAATTGTTCCGACAAGCGCCTCGGAACCAGGTTGAACCAGGCCATGATGACTGTCCTGGCATCTGATCCTACCGGTAAAAGAGGAGAGCGCAGCGTTGCTAACGGTAACGCAGCACTGCTAAAAGGATTTAACTTTAGCACGGCCTCACAACTGTCCACTTCCATGAAGCTGGCATTTGCCTTCGCTATTGACAGGCTAACGGGAAAGCTTACGGCAGATATTCCATCTTTCGTACCCGAAGATGTACTCGTTCCATCGAAAGGTGCCACGCATTTCAAGATTCATTCGGCAGGGGTGGAGATCAACTTTGGCAACAACCTACACAACACGAAGATGTTTGAAAGCGCAGGTATTGCACTTGGTACAGATCCCACACCGGTGATCAACATCCTGCACGACCTGGGAGCCAACAGCACAAATCCACTGTTCCTGCTGGTAGGCATTAAATTCTACCAGGAAGTAAACGGCGTATTCTACCCGTTGAAGAGCAACAGCAGCAATGCGCTTACGATCATCGACGCAGACAGCGTTTCTTAATCGCTGATCATGGAACTGGAATTAATCCGGTCCTATCATCCCCACGGTACAAATGGAATGTTATACTATAAAAGCAGTTTACAATGCTATACCATTGAACTGCCCTGGCAAAATAATGCGCCGCAACATTCATGCATACCCGAAGGAAGATACCGGCTGATGATCAGGTACAACCAAAAACACAGAACGCATTTTATTTTGGACGATGTAAAGGATCGGGATCTCATCCTTATTCATCCTGCCAATGATGCGCTCAAAGAACTAAAGGGCTGTATCGCACCCGTTACAACACTAACGGGAGAAGGAAAAGGGAACAACTCCAAAATGGCCTTTGATAAACTGAAGAATCTTATCATCGGCGACATAAGAGATGCGCCTGTTTATTTAACCATTAAATCAAAGTGAGATGAACATCATCGAAAGGGTACAGGCACCCACACCGAAGTTTTTTGTAAAGCTTCGCAACATCAGCCTCCTGTTGGCAACCCTTGGCGCCAGCGTTTTGGCGGCACCGGTAGTATTACCGGCTGTCATATTAAAGATCGCTGGTTACATTGCCATTGCCGGTACTGTTGGTACCAGCATCAGCCAAACCGTAACGGGCCAGGAAGAAGCACCACAAAATGATGATACCAGTGGAACAGCCTTTCCTAAACGGTAATACCAAAGCCGGAACCGTCGGCGGTATCTTCCTCGTACTGTTATTCAAGATCAACAACGAGGACCTGCTGGCTTCTGCACTCCTTGCAGCAGTAGGCGCCGCTGTAAGCTTCGGGGTTTCTGTTTTCCTGAAGTTTATTTTAAAGCGGTTTAAACGCAAATAGAGAAAGAGGGCTTCGGCCCTCTTTTTTTGGATGCACTGTAATAATCGTGACTTTTAAATAAATGTTCAGTATTCAACACACAATGCTCAGGTAACAAGATTTTGATTCGATATTCCTTGTTCGATATTCTATCACGGCTGTTGCATCTAAAATAATTTTCAATTTCAATATTCAACGTACAATGCTCAAATAACAAGATTTTGATTCGATATTCCTTGTTCCTTGTTCGATATTCTATCACGGCTGTTGCCTCTAAAATAATTTTCAATTTCAGTATTCAACACACGATGCTCAAATAACAAGATCCTGATTCGATATTCCTTGTTCCTTGTTCGATATTCTATCACGGCTATCGCTTCTAAAATAATTTTCAATAATCAATTTTCAACGTACAATGCTCAAATAACAAGATCGAGATTCGATATTCCTTGTTCCTTGTTCGATATTCTATCACGGCTGTCGCCTCTAAAATAATTTTCAATAATCAATATTCAACGTACAATGCTCAAATAACAAGATCGTGATTCGATATTCCTTGTTCCTTTTCATAATAACTTTTATTCATTTAAGAAAAAAGTATATGACCAGGGGAAATACTTAATTTTACTTTTTGCAATTCGTTCTATCCGCACAATAAAAGTTTAACCATGCGTCATTTTTTTCTATTTGTCATTTTGGCTTCCGTAATATTTTTTGGCTGTAAAAAAGAAACCAATAATTCTAATAATACAGTAAATTCAACAGATTCTTTTGCCGGTGTTATTGATTCCGTAATCGTTTATAGTTCGGATAGTGGAAATGTAAGTGCGGGATATGCAGGGGGTTTAAGATTTAGCTATGACAACAAAAAAAGGGTAACTAAAATGGAAGCACAGGGACGGTACTATAATTTCCTGTACAACGATAATTCAGGAAGTCCGTACATGATCACTGATTCAAGTTATTCTATTAATGCTCAGTTTGCGAGCATCTATAACTACCTTGTATTTTATGATGCAAGTGGACGAAAGATAACAGATACAGTATCTGATTATTATACCGTGGATAATACCAATACAATAACTCATTCTCCTGTTACTATAAAAGCCAGGCATTTTAATTATCAGCCGACCTATATTGCAATGAAAATAAATAATAATGCTTTTTATGATGACACTACGTACATAAATAGTTACGGTGATATTCCAAATTATACTTTGTTTTCACCTGGTACTGAAAGAAACATAATTTCCGGCTACTACCCTGATGAAAATCCATTTCATCACTTAAATATAGAACCTGCGTTTTTAGATATAACGACACTTTTTCATCTTCAAACATTTTTCCCGATGGACATAGATCTTTTTCAACCAGTGCACTTGTTTAATACGCTCATTGGATCAAACGATCTTGTATATCGTTATTATGGTGACGAAATTGGATATATCCATTGCTCTTATGATAAAGATGCATTAGGCCGCATCAACAAGCTTGTATTGTCAACAGCTTTTTTTAAAAAAAGCGACCTTTCTCCTTATGGCGGCAGAACTTTTATAAACCTGAAATTTTATTACCATTCCTGATTTTATTGTAAATAAGCTAAAGGTTGTTTAATGCCAAAACAATTACGCCAAAGTTGAAGCGACGAAACTTTACCCTTGCTTCCTGCTTTTACTGGTAATAAAGACAAAAAAGCAGCAACCCGAAAGTTGCTGCTACATAAAGCCTGCCTGTGTTGCAGTTCAAAGGCCGCTTTACAAATGCAGGGCCGAACCTGCATTAAAAAATAATATTAAGCTCACGACCGAATTACCTTCCTCACGCTCCCTTCCCCCAACCCGGTATACTTACAAAACTCTTCAATCGTTATCAATGTTTTCTTCGGCTTTTTAAATTCCTTCCTTATTCTATCCGCTAGTCTTCTTGCCGCACTTTCAGTTTTACCCGTGATCAGCATGATCTCTTTGATATAAATAATGATCGTTTTATTTTTTGTTTCCATAATCATACTTTTAGCAGGTAATGAACAATACAATCATTTAACAGGTACATTTCCTGCAGGTGCCCACGTTCCTGGAACCATTGCCTCCAATACCTGAAATTGTTGTGGGTAGGGCACTCACTCAGTTCCAATACAGCTTCTGCAACAGCTCTTAATTCTATCCTATAAAGCGGGCAGGTTTTACGCATTGTTATTAAAGAAAGATAAAACGACTCCGTTGCTTCAAATCCACCTTTAAATGTTTCATGCATCCAGATAGAAGGAATAGAACAAAGCACCGGCTTTTTACTTTTTATCATTTTCTCCCTTGCCAGCATAATACGCTGGCTAAATTCGACATAGCCCTTGTATGCATCATTTGCAGATAACAGGAACCGTTTGATCAGGATCTTTGTTTGTAGTATTTCATACTGCGAAAAAAGAAAGGAGAAATAAAGCATTGAGCTTAGCAACTGCCATGAAAGTTCTGTGAGTTGGTCAACATGTGCTTCTGTACAATATTCATTGTTTTTAATGATGTTGCTTTTCTGTTTCATAAAATGTTTTTTATTTATGAAACAAAATTGCGGGTGTTTAAAAACATGGACTGACAATTCGGAACCAATCATGCCCAATTGGGAAAATTTTGTAAGAAAATGTATTGTTTTGTTTATTTGAGCAAAATTATGTTAGAAATTGTAGCAGTGGTTTACCCAATGGCGTACTTGTAGACATCCATTGCAACCGCAGTCGGGGATAGTTGTTCTTGTGAACAATGCGGGCTATGGGTTGTTAGTATGTCTGGGCCTTCTTAGTAATATAATTATTAAATAAAACAAAAATAGAAACAATGGAAAAAGTATGGTTAATAACAGGATGTTCTACCGGGTTTGGACGTGAACTGGCTAAATATGTTTTATCAAAAGGCTACCGGGTAGCTGTAACCGCAAGAAATACAGCTGATATAATGGATATTGTTGCCGGCTATGAGGATAGTTCAATCGTTCTTAAACTTGATGTTACAAAACCGGAACAAATAAAAGCTGCGGTTAAAGAAACAAAATCAAAATTTGGCAGCATAGATGTATCGGTGAATAATGCCGGTATTGGTTATTTTGGTGCTGTAGAAGAAAGCGAAAATGCTGCAGTAAGGAATATGTTCGAGATCAATTTCTTTGGACTTACAAAAATGATCCAGGAAACGTTGCCTATTATGCGTGAACAAAAAAGTGGACATATCCTCAATGTTTCATCTATAGGTGGACTTGTTGGATTTCCTGCGGTTGGTTTTTACAATGCTACAAAATTTGCTGTTGATGGGCTATCAGAATCATTGGCAAAAGAGACTGCGCCGCTCGGAATAAAAGTTACCATTATTGCTCCAAGTGGTTTCCGTACAGATTGGGCAGGGCGTTCTGCCAATAATAGTGCAATCGTTATCGCGGATTATGCAACTACGGCGGGAAAAAATAAAGATGATATTCGTGGGTATAGCGGCAATCAACCTGGCGATCCCGTGAAAGCAGCGCATGCTATTGTTAAGGCTGTTGAGTCTGCAAACCCACCGCTTCGTTTATTGTTGGGTGCTGCTGCATTAAAAGGGGCAAGGATGAAATTGGATCTATTGAAAAAGGATTTTGATGCGTGGGAAGAAACAACTGTTGGATCTGATGGACCGAAAGCTTTATAGGTGAATGAGTGAATGGGCGAATGAGTGAATGAGTGAATGGGTGAATGAGTGAATGTTTAAATAGGTGAATGGGTTAAAAATTGAATGGACTCATTGACCTATTGACCTATTGACCCATTCACTCATTCACTCATTCACCTATTCAAACAGGCTCAATTGCATCAATTTAAACGCTGCTTTTCTTTTCTTCACTTCCTGTAACGGTTGGCAGCTTTTAAGAATTGTATAAACCGGGGTTTGCTCATACCTGGATGCAACAATGATCATTGTATTGGCTGTATATTCTTCAAATAATTTTTTAGCTGTACCAGGATCATTATTGTCTTTGGATAAATGCGAAAGTAAAAGATGAGTCATGAAGGGTGGTCTGTGCTTTATAAAAATTTCCAGCGCCTGCTTATTGGACAAATGCCCTTTGCCACCACGAATTCGATTTTTTAAGTAGATAGGATATTGCCCGTTCTCCAACAAAACTTCGTCATAATTGGCTTCAAGAAAAGCAGCATGACATTTTTTAAAATGACTGGTAACATGTGTGCATGCAGATCCAATATCAGTAAATACACCTACCGTAGTTTCGTTGCAGGTAATGATAAAACTGTGAGGATCTTCAGCATCATGATGTTTTGGAAATGCAGTAATGAACAAGTTGCCAATTTGTACGGGTTCATACGCTTTAAATGTTTTTGGAAGTTGCTGATTGATGCTAATGCGGCTATGCCTTAATGTTATATCAGTAATATATACCGGGAGATTATACTTTTGCGCAAGAACAGGCAAGCCTTTTATATGATCAATATGTTCATGGGAAATAAAGATCGCTTTCACCTTTTTCATTGAAAGGTCTAATAGCTCCATGCGTTTTTCTGTTTCCCTGCAGGATATTCCCGCATCTATTAATACAGCTTCATTGTCATTTCCAATGTAATAACAATTGCCATTGCTGCCGGAATTAAGGGATGTGATGAATAAAGACATGTTATTGCAAAGAAAATGATTTCAGGCAAAGCTGCAAAGTAAAATGCATAGGGTTTTGAAGTTAATAGCTGTCTGAGTGTAATATCTCAATTCAATTTATTAAAAATAATTTTTCTTCGTTTCGTAGGAATGTTTGGGTGGTAGCTATTAATTCATGATTTGGATCTTCGTTCCGTAGGAACGACTGGTGCTATTGTAGAGCTTGCATTTGCACGAAACTTTCCTACGGAAGGATTATCATAGTAATATTTCTTTTTACTCACGAAACCTTCCCACGGAACAAGATAGCATAGTAATATTTATTTCTATCTGCGAAACTTTCCTACAGAACATAAATTCCCGTTTGCTGTAATTGATAAAATGGCAGGAAATTAAACGGATGTTCCTCCTTTGCACAAAACAGTTAATCTCTTTTAAACTAGCTTTGCCAGGCAATTTATTTTTAATATCCGCAAACAATTGTGGTTAAAGAGGGACGAAGCATGAAAATAATTCCACTGAGTGAAGGAAGTTTTACAATCGATAAAACAAAAGTATTTGTCCCATTTGATAAAGCGAAAGATGATCTGCAAAAAAGACCCATTGGAAGTTTGCTGGTAGAAATTCAACCCTTTATTGTTGTTACTCAACGTGATATTATTTTAATTGATACCGGATTGGGATTTTATACCGAAGATGGCACCATGCAATTACATCAGCACCTGATAGATAATGGTATCATGCCTGGATCTGTAACTAAAGTTTTGATTAGCCATTTACATAAAGATCATGCCGGGGGAATTCAGGATGAAAGACATTCAACATTAAGCTTCCCGGAGGCTACCTACTATGTAAACAAGAAAGAACTTGTATTTGCTTCGGAGAAGAACAGTCTTTCTTATGAGCCCTCCATGTTTTCTTTATTGGCATCCTCCCCACAAGTAGTTCAATTAGATGACCGGGGAACTATTGATGGATATATACATTATGAAATGAGTGGGGCCCATTCGCCTTACCATATGGTTTTTACCATTGAAGAAGGAAATGAAAGGATATTTTATGGAGGAGATGTTGCGCCTCAATTACAGCAAATGAAAAACAGGTTTATTGCAAAATATGATTTCGATGGGAAAAAAAGTATGGAGTTAAGGAACCAATGGTGGGAGCAAGGCAAAAAGGAACATTGGACCTTCTTGTTTTATCACGATATTAAATCTCCATTTATTGTCTTGTAGTAAAAAGGAGGCCTGCCCTAGACAGAGCTGGCCGTTGCTAACCTATGAAAAACACCTACTACAAAAATAGAGGAAAATATATTACATGCAACAATTATTAATTTTTTTGTTAAAGTATAAAATGTATATCCTGATATTTTAAAGTTTTTAATAAAAAAATCCCTTTTCGTTAGAAAAGGGAACTTATTATTAAAAAGGTATGAATCTTTTAATTTCTTCTTTTACCTGGCCTCATGTTCATATTGTTTTCCTGGCGCCTTTTACGGATCTCATCTATGAGCTTCCTTCTGAATTCTCCATCCAGCCTGTAAAAATTATTTGAACGGGCACTTCCCAGGATATTTGTAAACCTGTCCTGGTATTTTTTCTTGATATCCAGGAGTGCTTGCTGCCTTGGTAATTCAGGCATATCAATACTTACCCCTTTCATTTCTGTTTCAAATTCTGCGTGAATGGGCCAGAATTTTTGAGCTTCAGCTTCGCTTAAATTAAGCTGCTGGGTAACATAAGCCACATATAAGGCTTTAATTTTCTGTTCCTTTTTTCCACCATCTTCCTGTGCATGTGCAACAGAAAAACTACCTGTAAGAAATAAAATATATAGTACAAACTCTTTCATCATAATAAATTTAATTGTTGCTGGATTGAACGACATTTTGTTCAATCAAAAAATTATCAAGGGTTTTCTCATCTATAAAATAGGCATCTTCTTCCGGCAATGTTTTTTCATCAGTTACAGAAGCTACCAAAGCTGCATTTACATCTTCACCGTCATTTTTGAGATAGTTAACAATCTCATCATCACCAAGTGCTTCCATAGTTTTATCAAAACTATTATTTTTTAAAATCTCCGCAGCTTGTGCAAACATCGTAGAAGATGATTGCGATATGTTTTCTTTGGTTGTTTTATTATCAAAAAAACTAAAAAGACTAAGTCCTAATATACCAGTAATACCTGCTGCAACAGCATATCTAAAGATAGCTGGACGAGGTTTCATTTCTATAACCTTTGCAGGTTGCATAGGCAGTTTACCTACAATCTCTTCCGAAAGGCTATCAAAATAGCCGTCCGGAACTTTAAATACATTTTTGTGTTGAAGGGAAGTAAGAAAAGCAGGATATTCTTCTAAAGCGTCCGCATCTTCTAATTTTATTTTAATCATGATCGCATCAGCCAATCCATCAAAATATCCATCAGGAATTTCCATATCTAAATGAGGGATATCCAACTCATCAATGCCAGATTGATCATGTAAAATATGCAGGATATGCGAAGAAAGGGATGCAAAATACCCATCTGGAACTGTATAGACATTAATGTTAGAAATGTCTGCCAGCGGGCTATTCAGCTCTTTTAATTCATTATGTATAGTTACATTTTTTTGCATCGCCTACTGTGACCTCTGTTTATGTGTTAAGTTTAACGGTTTAATATGTAATCTTCTATTTTCTTTACTGCATGGTGATAGCTGGCTTTTAAAGAACCTTCGCTGGTTTCCAGTACCCGGCTCATTTCTTCGTAAGGCATTTCTGTATAATAACGAAGATTAAAAACAGTACGTTGTTTTTCGGGTAGTTTTTGTATGGCCAATTGTAATTTCCATTCCAGTTTATTGCTATCAAAATCCTGGTCGGCCTTTATTTTGTTGCTTAAAAAATTATCTTCATCATTTAGAGATATGGATCTTCGTTTTTTCTGTTGCTGCAGGAAAGTAAGGCTTTCATTGGTTGCAATGCGATAAAGCCAGGTGTAAAGCTGACTATCTTCCCTGAAATTATCCAGGTTCCTCCAAACCTTCACAAACATATTCTGCAAAACATCATTAGCGTCTTCGTGTTCTACCACCATACGGCGTATATGCCAATATAATTTTTCCTGGTATTTTTTTATAATACGGGTATATGCGGATTCCTTCGTTGCTTCATTCCTGAACAGAAAAAGCAGTTCTTTATCATCGGTTTGTTCGGCCATATATAAGTTAAGTAGGGCAAAAATAAAAAAAGCCGGGCTTAGATTGGTTTTTATTCTGTTAGTTTAATTTGAAAATTTGAAAATTTGAAAATTTGGAGATGAAAATTGCCACTGATTCACTGATTAATTATAATAATATTAAAAATAAAATCAGTGAATCAGTGGCAAACAAAAACCAATCGGAAGATTGGTTTTTTAATATTTTAGTGAATTTAATATAGTGGCTGGTGAAAACACCAGGCCACTTCATTATAATTTCCTTGCAAGTACTTTTTCTGCAGACGCAACAATATGTTCTGCATCCAAACCATATTTTACCAACAGGTCCATTGGCTTGCCACTTTCTCCAAAAGTATCATTGGTACCAATGTATTCAATTGGCACAGGACAATGCCTTGCAGCAACCTGTGCAATACTATCACCCAGCCCACCAATTATATTATGTTCTTCAGCGGTTACTGCACATCCTGTTTTTTGTATAGAAGCAATAACAGCTTCCACATCAAGTGGCTTAATCGTATGAATGTTTATTAATTCTACACTAATGCCTTTTGCTTCCAGCACTTTTGCAGCTTCAACAGCGATCCATACCATATGGCCGCAGGCAAAAATGGAAATGTCTTTTCCTTCTGAAAGGCGTTGTGCCTTACCTATTTTAAAATCTTCTTCTTTTGTAAAGATGGGCCAAACGGGCCTGCCAAAACGAAGATATACAGGGCCTTCATAATTCGCAATCGCTTTGGTTGCCGCTTTTGTCTGGTTATAATCTGCTGGAACTATAACGGTCATGCCTGGCAGCATTTTCATCAGGCCAATATCTTCCAGTATCTGGTGAGTAGCACCATCTTCTCCCAATGTAAGTCCTGCATGCGATGCACATATCTTAACATTTTTACCGCTATAAGCTACGCTTTGCCTGATCTGGTCGTAAACACGGCCCGTAGAAAAATTAGCGAAAGTGGTGGTATAAGGAATTTTTCCGCCGATGGTGAGGCCGGCTGCTATGCAAATCATATTTGCTTCTGCAATACCGCATTGTATATATCTTTCTGGAAATTCTTTAATAAACGGATGTAATTTCAATGATCCTGCAAGGTCGGCAGTTAGCGCTACGATATTTTTATTTTTGCGGGCGGCCTCCAATATACCATCTCCAAAACCACTTCTTGTGTCTTTATTTCCTGTTGATTGGATATCATTCAGCATAGATTTATTTTTTATTTTTTTATGAGTTAAGGTTGGAAATTAATTTAATGAAGGGTCTTGTGCGTTGAATAAATTTTCTTCTTTGTTAAGCCTGTTTTCCCAATTCCAGGCAGTTTGCATCATGTCTTCGAGGTTGTATTTTAGTTCCCAGCCCAATACTGATGTTGCTTTTTCATTGTTTGCAAATATGGCTGTAATATCGCCTGGCCTCCTTTCACTTATCTTGTAATTCAATGCCTGGCCGGCAATTTTTTCAAAAGTTCTTATTACTTCCAACACCGTGTATCCGTTGCCGGTACCCAGGTTGAATATTTCGCAATTGGTTTTATTTTTATTTTCGATTAAATAATTCAATGCAAGTGTATGAGCGTGTGCTATATCAGAAACATGAATATAATCTCTTAAACAACTGCCATCTCTTGTTGGATAGTCGCTTCCATAAACACTCATTTGAGGTAATTTTCCAATAGCAGTTTGTGTAATAGCTGGAACAAGATTAGCTGGCCTGCCAATAGGTATCTCACCAATTTCGTTAGAAGGATGTGCACCAACCGGGTTAAAATAACGCAATAAAATGGACTGAATATTATTACTGTTTACTGTTTGCTGTACTACCTGTTCACCCATTTGCTTGGTAGATCCATATGGAGATTCTGCCTGTTGTGTTGGTGTTTCTTCTGTAACAGGAATATCTGAAGGATTACCATACACCGTACATGAAGAAGAAAATACAAAATGAGGTATTTTAAACTCAGAAGCGCATTTCAAAATATTGATCAGCGAATTCATGTTATTTTCAAAATACATCAGGGGCTTCTCTACAGATTCGCTCACAGATTTATAAGCAGCAAAATGAATGATTCCATCAATATCGGGATTCTCTACAAAGATCGCATGCGTATCATCAAATATACAAAGGTCAACGGTATAGTTCTTTACTTTAACACCTGTGATTTTTTCTACAGCTTGCAATGTATTGGGTTTACTTCTGCTGTTATCATCCGCAGAAATAACTGTAAACCCATTTTGAATCAGATCAACAATTGTATGCGAACCAATATAACCACAGCCGCCGGTGACCAATATTTTTTTCATGGCACAAAGAAAATGAAAAAAACGATACAAGCTTCAAGCTATTAGCGGCAAGCTGTAAGTCGTTTATAAGATTTGTTATGTCCTTATTTATAGAAAGTATTCCGCAGAAGTAAAAGTGCCCCAATTACTGGTCACTAACTTATAACTATTAGCTGCAAGCTTTAAGCTTTAAGCTGTAAGTCGTTTATAAGATTTGATATATTCCTTATTAATAGCAATTATTTCGCAGAAGTAAAAGTGCCCCAATTATTGGTCACTAACTTATAACTATTAGCTGCAAGCTTTAAGCTTTAAGCTGTAAGTTGTTTATAAGATTTGATATATTCCTTATTAATAGCAATTATTTCGCAGAAGTAAAA
>JBDTLP010000086.1:0-22189 GCA_039934735.1 Ferruginibacter sp.
GGCCAAGGAGTTTAATATAGGTACAAATACCTTGATAGATTTCCTTGTGTCTAAAAGTTTTAATCCGGATGACCTTAAGCCCACTACAAAACTAACGGATCAGATGTATCGTGTTTTGCAGTCAGAGTTCCAACAAGATAAGGCTGCAAAACAAAAAGCGGAACAGATAGATTTGCCAAAAGGAGCGGGAGCCAATGAACCGAAAAAGAAAAGGGATGAAGAAGATCTTTCTATAAAAAAGAAAGAAGAAAAAGCAAAAGCGGAAGCAGCAGTAGCAGTAGCAGCAGTTCCGGTAGAAGAAAAGCCCGTTGAAGTAGCACCCGTTGTTGCTGAAGTTGTTGTTAAAGAAGAAGTTGTTGTTAAAGAGCAGGCTCCTGTTAAAGAAGAAAAAACAGAAGCCGTACCAGCTATAACTAATATTGAAGCTCCGGAAATTGAAGCTCCAAAGGTATTGGATAAAATAGATCTTGATTTAATAGACTCTTCTACCCGTCCGAAAAAATCTACAAAGAAAAAAGAAGATACAAAAGCGGAAGTGCCTGCTAAGAAAGAAGCAGTTAAAGAAATAAAAGGAAAAGCAAGTACTGAAAAGCCGGTAGAAGCACCACAGGTAGAAGCAGTTGTACCAACAGTAACACCCGTTGAAGAACCTTTGGTAGTTGCACCACCGGTAATTGAAAATATTCTTGCACAGAGATTAACCGGGCCAAAAATACTTGGAAAAATAACATTGCCGGTTGATAATGATACAAGGCCCAAAAAAGAAACAGAAGCAGAAAGACATAAGCGTAAGCGAATACCTATTCAGAAAAAACCGGGTGGGCCTCCACAACATGGTCAGGGGCAAGGAAATAATGGTCAACAAAACAATGGCCCGCAAAGAGGCAACAGGCCTATTCCTGATAACAGGAACCAGGGTGGTGGACAAAATCGTCCCGGCGGCCAGCAACAACAAGGGGGTGGCAGTAACAGGTTCCAACGTCCAGCAACGGGAACGCCTGTACGCAGAGAAGATAAAGTAATTGATGCAAAAGAGATACAGGAAAAATTAAAACAAACTCAGGCTAAACTTGCCGGCTCGGGCGGCAGGGGTAAAAGTGCCAAAGCAAAATATCGAAATAAAAAAAGAGAGGAAAGAGCCGAGCAACAGGATAATGAAGGTACACAGAACAATAAGCTGCAGGTTACTGAATATATTTCCGTAAGTGAACTTGCTGGTCTAATGGATGTAAGCTTTGCAGATGTGATCAGTAAGTGTATGAACCTTGGTATCATGGTATCCATTAACCAGCGTTTAGAGGCTGACGTTATTGAGCTGGTTGCAAGTGAATTTAATTTTGAAGTAGAATTTATAGGTGTGGATGATGCTGCAGAACTGGAGGAAGAAGAAGAAGCAGATGCTGAAGAACATTTAAAACCAAGGGCTCCTATCGTTACTATCATGGGTCACGTAGATCACGGTAAAACATCTTTACTCGATTACATACGCAACACTAACGTAATTGCCGGTGAGGCAGGAGGTATTACCCAGCATATTGGTGCATACGAAGTAACTTTAAAAGACGGAAGGGCCATTACCTTTCTTGATACACCGGGTCACGAAGCCTTTACGGCTATGCGTGCACGAGGTGCCAAGGTTACTGATATTGCGGTGATTGTTGTTGCTGCTGATGATGCAGTGATGCCGCAAACAAAAGAAGCTATTTCACATGCGCAGGCAGCTTCTGTTCCAATGATATTTGCGATCAATAAAATAGATAAGGATGGCGCAAATCCTGAAAAGATCAAGGAGCAGCTATCTGTTATGAATATATTGGTTGAGAGCTGGGGTGGTAAATTTCAAAGCCAGGAAATAAGCGCTAAGAAAGGACTTAATATTGATCTTCTTCTTGAAAAAATATTGCTTGAAACGGATATACTTGAGCTAAAAGCAAATCCTGATAAGCAGGCAAATGGTACCATCATTGAAGCGTCGCTTGATAAGGGCCGTGGATACGTAGCCACCATTCTTGTGCAAAACGGAACGTTGAATATTGGAGATATGATCGTGTCTGGTCAATACTTCGGTAAAATCAAAGCCATGTACAATGAACGTAACCAACGCATTGAAACGGCACCACCATCAACTCCTGTATTAATATTAGGATTAAGTGGTGCTCCACAGGCAGGTGAAACTTTCAAAGTATATGAAGACGAAAGCGAAGCAAGATCAACTGCATACAAACGTGGACAGATCCTTCGTGAACAAGGAATTCGTTCAAAGAAACATATTACACTTGATGAAATCGGTCGTCGTCTTGCATTGGGTAATTTTAAGGAGTTGAATGTGATCATCAAAGGTGATGTGGATGGTTCGGTAGATGCGTTGAGTGATTCACTACAAAAACTAAGTACAGAAGAAATTGTTGTAAAAGTTATTCATAAAGCAGTAGGTGCAATCACTGAAAGTGATGTTACACTTGCCAACGCATCGGATGCGATTATCATTGGTTTCAATGTACGTCCTTCAATGAAAGCGGCTAAGCTTGCTGAAAGTGAATCTATACAGATCAAACTTTACTCAATTATTTATAATGCCATTGAAGAGATTAAGAGTGCGATGGAAGGTTTGCTTGAACCTGCAGTTGAAGAAAAGATACTCGGTAACGTTGAGATAAGAGATACATTCAGGTTTGATAAAGCCACAGTAGCAGGTTGTTTTGTACTTGATGGAAAAATTGCACGTAACAATCGTATCAGGTTGGTAAGAGATGGTATTGTAATATTTACCGGCGAACTAGCCAGTCTTAAACGTTTCCGTGATGATGCGAAAGAAGTTACATCCAGCATGGAATGCGGATTGGTGATAAGAAACTACAATGATATCAAAGTAGGTGATATCGTGGAGGCATTCGAAGAAGTAGAAGTTAAAAGGACTTTATAATTTTGAAAAGAGAGGCTTAAAGCTGTAACCTTTTAAAAAGGTTACAGCTTTAAGCCTCTCTTTTTTTCGGCTACAATTTTTTGTTAAATGACACTTAACATCCTGTACAAACCCAATACAGGCTTATTTTTGACAACTTTAATCAGCATTCGATTTTAATAACATGATGAGAAATAAAATTTTACTAACCGCTTTACTACTTTGTATTTTTTCAGCATCATTTGCACAACCAAAAAAAGTTGTTGCCGATAAGATCATTGCTGTTGTTGGTAATAAAATAATTTTAAAAAGTGATATAGATAACAGCCTGATAGATATGCAGCGCCAGGGGATTGAAGTTCCTGATAATGCAAAATGCCTTACCCTTCAACAAAGCATGGGTATAAAGGCATTGGTTTTACAGGCAGAAAAAGATTCATTGCCTGTAACCGATGAAGAAGTAGAAGCTGATATTGACAACCAGATCAGGTATTTTATCAGCCAGTATGGTTCCAAAGATGAATTGGAAAGAGTTGCAGGAAAATCTTTATACCAGTTAAAAGAAGATTTTAAAGAAGGTTTCAGAGATCGTAAACTTGCTGCAGCTATGCGTAGCAAAATTGTGGAAGATGTAAAGATCACTCCTAATGAAGTAAAAATGTATTTCGATAAAATTCCTGCAGACAGCCTTGCTTTATATGAAAGTGAAGTAGAGATCGGCGAGATCCTTGTTTATCCAAAAGCAAGTCGTGAGGCAGAAGAATATTGTATTGAGCAGTTGAATGAATATAAAAAACAGGCTGAGAGTGGAAAAGATTTTGGTACACTCGCAACGGTGAATTCAGAAGACCCGGGAAGTAAGGCTAGTGGTGGCCGTTATGAAATCAACAGGACGCAAAGGGATCTTGATGCAACCTGGTTGTCAAAAGCTTTTGCATTAAAAGAAGGACAGATATCTAACCCCTTTAAGTCAAGATTTGGTTACCATATTATAAAAATGGAAAGCCGTGCAGGAGATGATGCAGTGGTGAGACATATTTTAAAAATACCGCAGGTTACACAGTTTGAAATTAAAAGCGGTTTTCAAAAGCTGGACTCAGTAAGAGCTAAATTAATTGCCGGGTCTATTGATTTTGGAACTGCGGTTTCACGTTACAGTGATGATGATATGACCAAGTTTACAGGCGGGATGAAACAAGGAGCAAATGGAAACTTTTTAACCATTGATCAACTTGACAAGGATCTTATACCAATATTAAAAGATCTTGAGGTAGGTGGGTATTCTCAACCAATTGCTTATACGGATGAGCGTGGCAAACAAGGTGTTCGTATTATTTATTTAAAATCACGTTCACAGCCTCACAGGGAAAACTTAAAAGATGATTATGATAAAGTTGCTCAACGTGCGCTGGAAGAAAAAAAAGAAGATGCGCTTGATAAATGGTTTGATGCACACATTAAAACCTACTTTATTAAAATTGACCCTGAATTTAGAGGTTGCGAGGTATTAAAAAAATGGCAGGGTGCTGAAGATGCCGCAAATACCCAAAAATAAAGATCACAAACTCAATATTAAAAGCAGGTTTAATTACCTGCTTTTTTATTAGCCTGACCGATACGGTTCCAGGTTAAACCCAGATTTTGCAGTCGAAAATCTATTACGGCTTCCAAACGCTGCACAGCTAAGCATTTCAGAACATTTCTTGATCTCAAAATAGTTCACTATTTCTTCGACCAAAAAATAACCTGAAATACTTATCTGTATTGCCTTTGGAACCCTCATTACGATTTCAACTGCAAAATCTGGGTTAAAAAATTTGAAAATGAGTTGATTTGAAAATGCAATGCATAATACATCGTGATATGGCTAAATTTTACGTGTTTTTAATCAGCACATTTTCAAATCTTTAAATTTTCAAATTAGAATATCTTTGCATTATTATTAAGCAACCTCCTGTTTAGAAAAAATAAATATTTTGATAGAAAAAAAGAGTGCCGTATTAAAAGAAGAAAACGCCATCCTTGTTGGGCTTGTTCAAAAAGAACAAACCGAGCAACAGGTTATTGAATACATGGATGAACTGGAATTCCTGGCCGAAACAGCTGATGTAAAAACCATCAAACGTTACACCCAAAAGATGGCCCATCCTGATAGTAAAACTTTTCTTGGAAAAGGAAAAATTGAAGAGATCAAGCATTTTATACAACTCAAAGGAAACATCAGCATGGTGATCTTTGACGATGAGCTCACGGGTTCACAGATCATCAATATTGAAAAGATACTGGAAACAAAAGTGATCGATCGCAGTGATTTGATCCTCGACATTTTTGCAAGCCGTGCAAAAACAGCACAAGCCAAAACACAAGTAGAGCTTGCGCAATATCAATACATATTACCCAGGCTAAAAGGTATGTGGAAGCATTTGGAAAGACAGGGAGGTGGTGTTGGTACAAGGGGTCCTGGTGAAACGGAAATAGAAACAGATCGTCGTATTGTAAAAGATAAGATAACGCTCTTACGTAAACGCCTGGCCGAAATCGATAAACAATCATTCACACAAAGAAAAGAACGCGGTGAATTTATTAGAGTAGCGTTGGTAGGTTATACCAATGTTGGAAAATCGACGATCATGAATTTGCTGAGTAAGAGTGATGTATTTGCCGAAAATAAATTATTCGCCACACTCGATACTACCACACGTAAAGTTGTTTTTGAACAAACTCCTTTTTTATTGAGTGATACAGTAGGATTTATTCGTAAACTTCCTCATCATCTTGTAGAAAGTTTTAAAAGTACATTAGATGAAGTAAGAGAAGCAGACATATTATTACATGTAGTAGATATATCACATCCAAAATACGAAGAGCAATTAAACGTAGTAAATAAAACCCTCGCCGATCTTGGTTCTGGTGAAAAACCAACCATTACTATTTTTAATAAAATGGATAAGTATGCTGAAGAGGCTTTTGATCAATGGCTGGAGGAAGAAGTAAAAAATAATATCTTAATCGAACTCAAAGAACGCTGGCAGGAAGAAACAAAAGGCAATTGCGTATTTGTATCTGCAACGGAAAAAACAAATCTTGATAAACTGCGCCAAACAATATTAAACAAAGTGAGAGAAATGTACCAGATCAGGTATCCGTATAGGGCAGAATATTTTTATTAAGGCAATTTGAAGGTGGGTTGATTTGAAAATTTGAAGATGAAAAACCCTTCCTATTAATACTTTCAAATCTTATCAGGCATTCATTAGCACATCTTCAAATTTTCAAATCACCTATGCAGAAACAATACGAATGGTTCAAGATAGCAGATAGCATCACAGAACTAACCTTTTCGGCTACAGGCTTAACAGAACTTGAAGTAAATGGCAAAAGGATCTGCCTTAGCCTGTTCAGGGACCAATTGTTTGCCTGTGCAGCCAAATGTCCCCATGCCAGTGGCACCCTCGCTGATGGATACGTAGATGGCCTTGGAAATATCGTATGTCCCATGCATCGCTATAAATTCAACTTACAAAACGGCCGCAATAGCAGCGGTGAAGGCTATTTTCTAAAAACATACCCTATTGAAACCCGTGAGAGCGGCATATTTATCGGCATTGAAAAAACCGGTCTTTTTAATTGGCTAAAATAGTTTCGATTATTTTTCCACCAAAAAGCAAAAACCCCTATTTTTGCATCCCCATAAGGGGTAGATTCCTCCCTAGCTCAGTTGGTTAGAGCATCTGACTGTTAATCAGAGGGTCGCTGGTTCAAGTCCAGCGGGGGGAGCAGCCACCACAAAGGGTTTCAGACGATTATAGTTTGAAACCCTTTTTTATTTCCAAGCGATATCCAAGCATTTTTAGCAAAATATATGTTGAAAACTTTTTTCTATTTTCTGTAGTTATTTTTTGCTTTTGACTTTCTAACTACATCACCCATTGCTGCATCCGCAAAATATTCCCATTTTCATCTTAGGCAGAGCTGGTGGTAGAGCCGTTACCCATCGTTGAGGTAAAATCCATCACCGAATTAGTCCATGCACCATCACTTTGTATAAAAGCTGCATTTAATAACCTGTTAGCATTGTCATAGGTAAAATCATACCTGCGCTGCACCTGGTCCCCGGCACTGGCCCAGGTAATACCAGCGATATTACCATTCAATTGATGATTTGAGTAAGCTGGCCCTGCTGTTACATTTACATTATCGTAGGCAAGTTCCATCCCAAAATAACCCGTAACGTTAGGAGCAGCTACAATATCCTTATTAATATCTTTTAACCAGCCATGGATATTATAATGATAAGCCAGGCCTTCAACTTCATGCGACAAATCGGTTGGCCCAAGCCGCTTCTTTTTTAATTGCCCTAATTCATCGTATTCATTTTCTACAATGATCTTCTCACCGGTGCCATGCTGTGGCTGAGTTCCTATATTTTGTTTTATATCCTTTTGAATGCTCAGCAATCTTCCATTGGCATCATAATTCATTTTTGTAACGGTGATCAATGTTTGCAGATCGGTACAACTGGCATTTTGCTGAGTTTGTAAAGACATTAATGGCTGCCCGGTAAAACTGTATTGTGTCGTATTTATGTCAAATCCTTGTGTTACATTATCGGATTTGGTTTGTATGGCCCTTCCTTTTTCATCATAAAAAACAACTGCTATTAAACGTATATTATTTGTCGTATTGTTTTTCATCACATAGGTAACCGTTCCCGTTACCATTCCTTTTACCTGGTTGTTTTGCACCAACAGCTGTGGAAAGGGAAAATTATTTGAGGCGGAATAAAACTGACCGTCATAGACATTGTCTTTTTGCTGATACTTTGTGTCGTAATGTTGCTTCCACGCATAATTGTCATAGTGGGTTATTGTCAAAAATCCATCATAGTACGTTTCTTCGGGAAAACAGGCATCTTTAGTATAACCAAGATCAGTATTTGCAAGGGTTTCATATCTTTTAGCTGTACTTTCGGCGTAAAAATTATCAACTGTAGCCTGCATTTGTGCCTGGCTTAAAAGAATATTTCTATAAAATCCTGTGTAAACCGGACGATTTAAAATATCATACTTGGTGTAGATCCACCTGGCTGAAGGACGCATATTTCCATCTTGTGTAAGTACAAGCCTGTTCCATTTGTCGTATACCATATACATTGCTTCGGCCCCGGGAACTTTTTTTGCAATCATACGATCTCTATCATCATAACTGTATTGAAAACAAAATTCATTGATCACATCTGAAGAAGCATCCGACCATCCTGTTTCACGCATCATCTTTACCCCTTTTGGCTGTATAACACAAACAAGGTTTCCAAAATCATCGTACACATAATAGGTAAAAAGCCAGTCATCTACTTGCTCCGGGATATCTCCGGCAAATACTTTTTTTAATACAACCTTGCCTCCCTTGTCTTTAAATTCAATGACCTGGCTTCCACGCTCGTCGGTAGTTATACTTTTATACAAGGTAGCCCTTCGGGGAGGGCTGAAGAGGGGCCGCCTACAAATTATCATATTCATACAATGGATCCAAACCAGATTTAGCTTCCATTTCAAACACAGGTTTTATAATACCATCACTCAGCCCATATACCCAGCCATGAAGATGCGGACGCTGTTCATTTTTCCAGGCAGTTTGAATAATAGAAGTCTTGGCAAGATTGAATACCTGTTCCTGAACATTCAGTTCCGTAAGCCTGTTTACACGGTCGTCATCAGAGGGGAAACTATCAATCTCATCCCTGTGAATGCGATAAATATCTTTGATGTTTTTTAGCCAATAATCAAGGATACCGAAATGATGTTGCGTCATAGCAGCCTTTACACCACCGCAACCATAGTGGCCACAAACGATCACGTGTTCCACTTTCAATACTTCTACTGCATATTGTAGAACACTTAGCAGGTTGATATCTGTATTTACAACCAGGTTTGCGATGTTGCGGTGTACAAATATTTCGCCTGGTTCTGTTCCGGTGATCTTATCTGCAGGCACCCTGCTATCGCTGCAACCGATCCATAAAAACTTAGGCGATTGCTGTGCAGAAAGCCGTTTAAAAAATCCGGGATCTACCTGGTTCTGTTCTTTAGCCCAGGCTTTATTTTCCAATAATAATTTCTCGTACGGTGACATATCTTTCATATAAAATTTATTTAGTGTGCTGAATCATCCATATTGGCCTTGCTTTTATCTACCAATAAATGTGAATCATTATAAAGTGATTTGTTAACGGTTACGTGAATTTTTTTTAAGTGTGCGTGCAATAAGTATTCATTGATCGTATCAATAATATCCCGGTCAATAAATTCTGCTTTGGTCAAATCAATAACGAGATTTGAATTTGAAGGTATTGATTCCAGTTTGTTTTTTAAAACGGGTTTGCTGAAAAAAGAAACATCCTTTCTTAACCTTATCAAATAACGATGCTCATCATTTACTACAAAAATAGCCGTTCGGAAATTACTTCTGATAATATAAAAAATGCCCACTGCGATGCCTATAAGTACACCTTTTAAAAGATCGGTGAAAACAATGGCCGATAATGTAACCATGAATGGCACAAATTGTTCCCATCCTTTTTTAAAATACAATTTTGCCAGTGATGGCCTCGCCAGTTTATAACCTGTATATATTAATATAGCAGCCAGTGCAGCTTTTGGAATAATGTTTAACAGATTAGGAACAAATGCCACACAAACAAAAATAAGCAGGCCATGCATAATGGCACTGGCTTTCGTTTGAGCGCCTGCCTGCACATTGGCACTGCTGCGTACAACCACACTGGTGAGTGGCAATCCTCCAAGCAATCCGCTTACAATATTGCCAGAGCCCTGTGCAATCAATTCACGGTTTGTAGGAGATACTCTTTTCAAGGAATCAAGTTTATCAATGGCTTCAAGTCCCAATAATGTTTCTAATGATGCAACCAGTGCAAGTGTGAACGCCGTTATCCAAACTTCTGAATTTGTTATGAATGACCAATCGGGAAACCGAAAAAAAGAAAAGAATTCTTTTGCAGAATGTGCTACAGGAATATTTACAAGATGACTGGCATCAAGTCCGTATGACTTCGGAACATTTTGCGTGCTCATATTTATGATGATACCCATGATCACAACAGCCAGTGGCCCGCTGAATAAATGAAATATCTTTTTTGATTTCATCCATTTGGTTTCGTAGAGAATTAATATTCCAATTCCTAAAAAGCCAATAAGCACGGCAACAGGTGTAAGATGATTCAATGAATTTACAACAGAAGAAAAAGTATTTTCTCCTGATAACTGGATGAATGTTTCATCTCCTTCATAATTTTTATCGTATCCTACAAGATGTGGAAGTTGTTTTAAAATGAGAATGATACCAATGGCTGCAAGCATTCCTTTGATAACACTGTTGGGAATATAATCACCAATAACACCCAATTTAAAAACGCCCAGTAAAATCTGAAAACATCCTGCAATTACAATGGCTAAAAAAAATGCTTCTGCGGATGGAAGTTTAAGTACGGCTGCAGCCACGATTGCAGTTAACCCAGCTGCGGGTCCACTCACACTTAAATGTGAACCACTTAATAAACCAACAACAACGCCTCCCACAATACCACCAACAAGCCCGCTAAATTCATTGAGCCCACTTGCTACTGCAATTCCCAAACACAAGGGAATGGCAACAAGAAATACAACGATCGACGCCGGAAGATCGGAACCAATGTTTTGGAAATATTTTTTCATTAAATGATTTTTAGTTGAATGATAATAGGGTACGGCTGCTATAAACAGCCAATTTTTATTGCCACTGATTCACTGATTTTTTTGGATGATATTACTGGCGCAGGTCTCCCGACCTGTGCTTTACCGTTACTTAACTTCACATCTTATAAAACTTCGAGGTTAAAGTACCTAAAGGCACAAGTCAGGAGACCTGCGCCAGTGTTGTTTATTTTTTGTTCCAAAAAAATACGGATTGATTATTAAGTTTATTATCAGTGATATGCTGCGTCAGCAGCATTTATCCGTGATTATCCGTTCAATCCGTGTCATCCGTGTATCTATCATCGGGGCTGATCAAAATTTTAAAGTATTAAAAATCTTCGAAACACTTGTGGTCAGGACACCAACTATTGTAGTGCTCCGTGCTGGTGTCACTCCGACCACTAATTCAAATCAGTGAATCAGTGGTAATGTCAACTGCCATTTTAAAAAGAAAATGTAAAAGCCTAAACTTTGGGAGGAGGAGCGTCTAATTCAAAATGTACGACCTGTAATTTTTCTGCAGCAGGAATTTTGTGTTTGGATAAAACAACAAATGCTGATAGGTCATGTATGGAATGTAAATCGTGTATATATTCTTCCTGTATCATTAAGCCTGTTTTGGAAGAAGATTTTTCTTCTACAGGTGCAGGAGATTCCTTATCATTTGAGTTGTTGCTATGTGAAATACAAAACGAATGAACCGATGGAGGATAAATTATAAAATTGGCCGCAGTTAATAACAGCAGGCAAAAGGACATAACCATGATAGTTATGATATTGTTGGCTGATATATTTGCTTTTTTATTCATTTTAAGAATTGCAAATATAAAAGAAGACTGCCGGTAATCGGTATGCGAAAAGTTTTTTTACAAGAATCTTACAATTCTTTAACAGTAAATGTAGGATAAGTCAGATTAAGCATATACTTTCTGTTACTGGCGCAGGTCTCTGTTACTATTACTGGCGCAGGTCTCCTGACCTGTGCCTTACCGTCACTTAACCACAAAGCAAAATTTACTTATTTAACTATTGTCTAGTTTAAAATTAAGTGACCCAAGGGCACAGGTCAGGAGACCTGCGCCAGCGTATGAATAAGTGCTTTGCGAATATTCTGCATAATCCTACACTAAATATTCAATCCCCCACACACACTCAACACCTGCCCCGTAATATAACTTCCCATATCACTTGCTAAAAACAAAGCTGCATTTGCAATGTCTTCGGGGGTTGCAAATTTTCCGAGCGGAATATCTGCTTTGTATTTTTCGGCGCTATTGCCATCTTTTAAATAACTGGTCATATCTGTTTCTACAAAACCGGGGGCAATAGCATTGCTGCGAATGTTGCGGCTACCAAGTTCTTTTGCAATGCTTTTTGTGAAACCAATGATGCCTGCTTTACTTGCTGCATAACTGCTTTGTCCTGCATTGCCCATTTCGCCAATCACACTGCTCATATTTATGATGCTGCCACTTTTTGCTTTCATCATCGGGCGTATTACCTGCTTGGTCATGTTGAAAACACTCTTCAAATTTATTTGAATTACATCATCCCATTGTTCGGGTGTCATGCGCAACAATAAATTATCTTTCGAAATACCTGCATTGTTTACACAGATATCAATTTTTCCGAAAGTACTTACCACATCATTTACAAAAACTTCACAGGCAGCAAAATCACCTGCATTGGTTTTATACGCTTTTGCCTGTACGCCCAATGCTTTTAATTTTTCTTCAAGTGCTGTAGCCTTTTCCGCACTGCTATCACTGATATAAGTGAAAGCCACGTTGGCACCTTCTTCTGCAAATTTTATTGCAATGGCTTCACCGATGCCTCTTGCCGCACCTGTAATGATTGCCACTTTTCCTTCCAGTAATTTCATAGTAACAAGTTTTTCTTATTTATTTTATGCCATCCTGATAGCAATTACAAAGAGAATGAATTTATAAATAATTTCAAGGAATAATATTAAAGATATAAAAAATAAAACAGCGTACAAGATACTATACCAGCGTTTAAAACTAAAAAAACGCCTGGCTGCAACAGCAATATAAATTGATAAAGGAATGTAGATAATGAGCCCTATTTGATCTTCACTCATTTGAAAATGGGGAAACACCATTTGGGTAAGTCGCAATAACATTGGAAAAATCAAAAAGCCCCACATTAGGAAAAGGGAACTCATTTCCGTGCTGAATATAAAATGATCAAAATAAAATTTTCTTTTTTTATATCCCAATAACCAGGAAGCAAAAGCTACTGCAGGTATAATAATGAATAATAAGAATTTGGATGTCTTTTCACCTGCATGATGAAATGATTCTTCCAACTGAAGCTCGGTGATATTTCTTTCCGCTAATATTTTAGCAACTTCCCGTTTTGCATACTGTCCATAAAAGCCATTCAATTCATGAAAATGTAATTTCATATTAAGACCTTGAAATATTGGGAACAATAAGTACAACACAACCAGTAACAGAAAAAAAGAAAGCGGCTTAAAATATTTTTTTCTTACGCCATTGCAATAGTCAAAAGACAGTTGCCCCGGTTTTGTAAAGATGATTTTAATTGTATTAATTAAAGTACCTTCAAAATGTGTTATAAAATGAAACCCTTCTTCTAATACATGGACAAGTGACCTGTCTTTATCAGTGTAAATTTTTTCTCCACAGTGATTACAATATTTCCCGGTAAAATGAGTGCCGCAATTTTTGCAAGTATTCAAGGAAGTTAAAAATTAAAGATTATGAATTAATCGTTTCGCCAAATTTAAAAATAGGTTACTAACGGTATGCATTTTCGAAATCATATCCATTATTAATATCGTTAATAAATTTTTTCAAAGAATGTGTTTTCAGCCATTCGTGAATGATATGCTTTGCGGCAGCATAATTCAGCATCACGGTTTCATGATCGCCGGAAAGAAAGTCAGCAGCGCTTTTAAATTTTGTAACAGCTGGTAGTTTTAATCCAGCTTTTTGTTTAGCCAATAAGCTATCAATAGAATAATAATTTCTTTCATCTACCTGCATGGCCAATCCTTCATCAAACCAGGTGGGGATTTTAAATGTTCTTTTATACCATCCAATATTTCTATATAAAATGGTATGGCTCATTTCGTGTGCAATAATATCTTCATCAATGCTTTCATCTTTAATAATAATGTAAGCACCCATTTTCAAATTTGTTGCTGCGGGTACAAGAGGAGCTGCATATTTTTCAAAATCTTTTTCTGTGTTGCAATAAACTATTTTATAATCAAGCATGAAATTTTCTTTCCAGAAAATGGCATTTCTTTTTTCTGCCACAGCTTTTACCTCTTGTAATGCATGCAACTTTTCTGCAGTTATGTTTTTATAATATAGATTTCCTGAACTGCTGAAACCGGAGAATGGAAGTAAGATGCATCTTGTTTCCTGCGGGAATACAATAAAATGAGCAATGGCTATTACGGGAAGGAACAGTAAAATAAAAAAGATAGATCTTACTACTGTTTTTCTTTTCACGATAAATTATTTTGTGATAAGATCTCTTCTAAAATAGCTCGATCGTTGCTGAGCCTTGGTACTTTATGTTGCCCGCCCATTTTGTTTTTTGAACGCAACCATTTTGTAAATGAACCCTTGGGCAACGAATGAACCTTCGGCATTCCCAGTGCAATATCTTTATGGCGCTTTGCTTCGTAATCACTGTTTACTGCTTTTAAGGCAGTATCCAGTTCCTTTGTGAAAAGGTTAATATCCTGTGGCATTTTTTCAAATTCAATCAGCCACTCATGGGCACCGTTACTATTTTGAGTGAAGTATATTGGAGCAGCAGTATAATCAGTAACGATCGAATTTGTTTTTTGTGCAGCAACTGTAATTGCTTTGTCTGTATTATCCACAATTACTTCTTCGCCAAACGCATTCATATAATGTTTTAGCCTTCCGGTAATTACTATTTTATATGGATCAATAGAAGTAAACTTTATGGTATCACCAATAAGATAACGCCACAAACCACCGGTAGTGCTTATCACCAATGCATAATTTTTATTCAATGACACTTTATTGAGCCCAAGCGTTCTTGGATTGTTTTTTCCATATTCTTCTACCGGCATAAATTCATAAAAGATACCATGTTCGGTAAACAAGGTCATCCCTTCATCATCCGGATTTTCCTGTGCAGCAATAAAACCTTCACTTGCATTGTATATTTCAAGATAATTGATGGGAGCACCAATTAAAATCTCAAACTGTTCACGGTAAGGCACAAACGATACACCTCCATTGATATATAGCTCCAGGTTGGGCCATACTTCTTTGATTGTTTTCTTTTGTTTTATGTCCAGTATTCTTTTTAGTAACAATAACGTCCACGTAGGAACGCCAGCCAGTGAAGTAACATTTTCCTCTGCCGTAACCTGTGCAAGTTTTTCAATTTTATTTTCCCATTCGTCAAGCAATGCAATACTGAGTTCGGGTGTGCGTATCCATTGTCCCCAGAAAGGAGAATTATGCATCAATACCGCACTCAGGTCGCCGTATTGTATGTCTTCATTTATTTTACTTACCTGGTGTGAGCCGCCTACAACAAGTCCTTTTCCTGTAAGTAAATCGCTCGCAGGAAAATTTTTATAATAATTGGTGAGTACATCTTTGCTTGCCTGGTAATGATTTTCCTGCAGGCTCTCGTCACTGACAGGAATAAATTTACTTTTATCATTCGTGGTGCCACTGCTTTTTGCAAACCAGGTAACGGGTGTGTTCCACAATACATTTTCTTCTCCATCCATCATCCTGCGTATATAAGGGCTTATGTCCTCATACTCATGAATGGGAACATGCTTCTTAAAATCCTTTATCGTAAATAATTTTGAGAAATGATGTTTCTTGCCAAAAGCCGTGTATTGTGCAGCAGTAACAAGTCCCTGCAATACTTCACGCTGTGCGGCAACCGGGTGATTAATCCAGTTTTGAATGCGCCAATGACGAAGGCGTGCCAGTTTTGATATCGCAGGAGATAACAGCTTCATTTATCTACCAAGATAAAGAATTTATTATTTACTATTGATCGGCTAAATATTGATAACTCTGTAAAACTACTAATTATGTAGGGTTCTTAGCCCACTCTCGTTTTGGAAAGGGGGTTGGGGGGTTAGGTTATTCTACACTTAAATCTAATATTTCTTTTCCAAGTGTGGTTCTTATAGCGTGTAATTTTTCAATCAGTGGATTTATTTTTCCAGCAATAAACATCCTGACAAGGGAGCCGATACCTATTGCTGAAAAAAAACCTGATGAAAAAAGACCATTGGTATCAAGATTGAAAACCCAGGAATATTTTTTATACTCCAGCACAGGCAATTCATCCAGGATCTTTTTTAATTGTTCGGATTTTGTTTGTAACCATTCTGTTTTTAAAGCAGTAATTAATTCATTATAACTTGTAAAATAATCTTTGTAGTTAACGGGGCTTGTGGTTGTTTGATCTATTATTAGCCTTGTTCTTTCCGGCAGGTATTTTAGTAACATTTCTGTTTGACCGGAAACATATTGTGTAAATGCCAGTAAGGAATGATGATTTATTTTAGCTGCAGATGATGAGAATGAAACATCTTTATTTTTTGCAGCTTCATCATGTAAATAATCCTTGCGTTTTAATTCGAAATTTTTACCGAGGTATAAACGTCTAACATGTTCATCGCTTGCCAATTCTTCTGCAGTGCCGTGTTTAAAAATACTTCCATCGATCAGCAGGTATGCCCGGTCACAAATAGAAAGAGTTTCATTTACATTATGATCTGTAATGAGGATGCCAATGTTCTTATATTTAAGTTTTGCAATGATCTCCTGGATATCTTCTACTGCAATAGGATCTACACCGGCAAACGGTTCATCTAATAAAATAAATTTAGGATCCACGGCAAGTGCTCTTGCTATTTCTGTACGGCGCCTTTCACCACCACTAAGTGTGTCACCATTATTTTTTCTTACATGTTGCAACCTGAATTCATTTAGCAATGATTCAAGCTTTTCTTTTTGTGCCGCTTTTTTTAGTTTGGTCATTTCCAACACGGCGATAATATTATCTTCTACACTTAATTTTCTAAACACACTTGCTTCCTGTGGCAAATAACCAATGCCCATTTTCGCCCTTTTGTACATGGGCAGCTTTGTAATATTGATATCATTTAAAAAAACTTCGCCGCTATCCGATTTTACAAGGCCAACTACCTGGTAAAATGAAGTCGTTTTTCCAGCGCCGTTAGGACCGAGCAATCCTACAATTTCTCCCTGCTTTACATCGAAAGAAACATTGTTTACAACAACACGGCTGCCATATGCTTTTACAAGATTTTTAGTGTGTATAGTTAAGCTCAACTTTAAATTTTTTACAAAAATAAGTGATGTGGGTTGGTATTGAGTGGGTAATTGGATATTATGAAAAATTTAGGGCAGTTGAAAAGTTGACAGGTTAACAGGGTTGATATAGTTAATACCGGCAATTCCTTTATTAACCATGTCAACTTTATCAACCATTTACTTTTCATTTACCTTTATCTTTGTTCCCATTTTAAAACTTTTATGAAAGTAATAGACCACATCAATCATTCCGATAAAACCCTTATTTCGTTTGAGATCCTTCCTCCTTTAAAGGGAAAAGGTATTCAGTCTCTTTACCAGCATCTTGATCCGTTGATGGAATTCAAACCATCTTTTATTAATGTAACGTATCATCGAAGTGAACATGTGTTTAAGAAAAAAAACGATGGCACTTTTGAAAAAGTAGTTGTAAGAAAAAGGCCTGGTACAGAATCCATCTGTGCGGCCATCATGAATAAATATAATGTGGATACGGTTCCGCATTTGATCTGTGGTGGATTTAGCGTCAATGATACAGAGGACGCATTGATCAACCTCAATTATCTCGGTATTGATAATGTACTTGTATTGCGTGGCGATGCGGCAAAGAATGAATCTTCTTTTGAAGCAGAACCAGGCGGTCATCAATATGCCATTGACCTGCTTAACCAGGTAAAGAATTTAAATGCAGGTGTGTACCTGGAAGGCGATCTAAAAAACAGCATACAAACAAAATTTTGTATTGGCGTTGCAGGTTATCCTGAAAAACATTTTGAAGCGCCCAATATGGATAGCGATCTGAAATATTTAAAAAGTAAAATAGACGCAGGTGCAGATTATATTGTAACACAAATGTTTTTTGACAACGCAAAATATTTTGCATTTGTAAATGCCTGCAGGGAGATTGGTATAACGGTTCCCATTATACCAGGATTAAAACCTGTTTATACAAGAAAGCAAATAACCGTGTTGCCAAAAACATTTCATATCGATCTTCCTACCGATTTGGCAAATGAAATGTCGAAATGCAATACTGATCTTGAAGTTGAAAAAGTAGGAACAGAGTGGTTATTGCATCAATCGAAAGAATTGAAAAAAGCCGGTGTACCTGTGCTTCATTATTATACTTTGGGAAGGCCGAATATTGTGGCGGATGTGGTGAAGGAACTGTAACCCCCTCCGCCCCCTGAAGGGGGAACTTTGAAACTCTGTAATAAAAAAAAGCCATTATCATAATGGCTTTTTTTTATTATAATTAATTTGCTGTATTCTAGTGGTTGGTCAGTTCCCCCTTCAGGGGGCGGAGGGGGTTATTTGATCAATGTTTTCACCAACGCCTCATTCACCTTAACCGGATATTTCTTCTTCAGCTCAGCCAGCCATTTTATTTCCAGCACATTTTGATAATCATTTATAACAAGTCCTCTTGCTTCGTCAAAACTGCGTTGTTGATTTGCTTCGTAGGTTTTTAAATACTTTATAAATGTTGCGGTGCCATCAGAATTTTTTACAATGGTGGAGTAAGCGTCTGCTCCGGCAGGAAATGAATTGGTAGCTCCATTGATCTGTGCAAGTTCATAACGGGCACTGTCAACCTGTACTTCATTGTTTTTTTCTTCAACAATTTCTTTAAAAGGCTTACCTGTTTTTAATGCAGCCATGGCCTCCTGTGCAGCTTTTTCTGATGTACTGTTAACGATCAATACATCTGCGCTAGCGCCCCACCTGTAATTTTCCTTGTGCTCATTAAAATATTTCAACAGGCCAACACTATCAATACCCGCTTTGTTCCATACATTTTTTTCCATTATTTCAAAAAGCATATTGCCTTCTTTAAACTCCATCATCTGGAATTTAAAATCTTCATTGTATTCTTCCAGGTGCTTTTTATAATATTCCAGTGAAGAGATGGTGATGTATTTATCCCATAATTCTTTATTGGATTCTCCTTTGTAATTTTCAAAATTTCCTTTGTATTCCTTTACAAACTTTAACCAATCAGATCCTTTCAATGAACTTTTTGTAAAAACGATAATAGGTTTATTGCTGATGGCTACCTGGTTCACATATTCAGGGTCTTCATGCATAACCAATGAATCTGCAAATCTTAACAGGTCTTCATCTTTTACACCTGGCAATCTTTTGTAACCAATTTTTGTAATAATATCTTTTGCAAATTTTTCTTTTGCTTCGCTGATTCTTGCATCCTGCATTGTTTTTTGTTTCAGTTCAAATTGCAGGGAAGCATCTGATTTATCAGTAACGGTTGCTGTGTATCCAATTCTTTTTACAATGTGAAATCCATAAGCAGTAGAAAAAGGTTTTGTTATGTCTCCATCTTTGGTAAGAGCGAAAACTTCTTTCTCAAATGAATAATCAAATTTGCCAGAACCAAATTCAGGGATCTCACCGCCATTCATGTAAGTGAGTTTATCATTACTGTATGATTTTGCAAGCGTGGCAAAATCGGCGCCGCCTTGTATCAATGTATAAAGTGAATCAGCCAGTTTTTTTGTTTTTTGTTTTGTCGCATCATCAGCGTCGGGAGGGTAAGCCAATAGTATCTGGGCAACTTTCCATTTACCAGCATCATTTCTTTGATCTACTAATTTAAAAATATGCCATGATTTTTTTGCACGGTATGGCGTACTTGTTTCACCAGGTTTTAATGAGTAAACAATATTCTCGTATTGATATGGCAGGGAGAAAACTGTGATATAACCAAGGTCGCCGTATTTTGCAAAAGATTTTTCAGCAAGTTCACTGTAATTTGTTTTTCCTGATTTTAGGTCATTGTAAAGTGATTGCATGGCCTGGTACAATTTCATCGTGTCTTCAGGTTGTGCATCAGCAGGTATTGTTACAGAAAAAAGCAACGTATGAAGATCATGCAGGCTCCTGTTAAATGCCTGGTCAATTAAAACATTCAATGCTTTTTCATCGCTCATATAATTTTCGTCTACCTGTCGGCGAAAGTTATCCATATCAGTCTGCAACTGCGGCAAAGTATCAATACGTAAATCTTTGGCAGCTTTTACCTTTAATTTAAAATTGGTATACAGATCAATATAATCCCTGATCGATTTTTCCTTATCAGTTACAGGCGTTTTATTTTTATTATAAGCCCTGAGAAATTCGTCTTTGCTTACGGTATTGGTGCCGTAGGTAATAAGGGTTTGGGATTGAGCTGCTACAATGCTACATGCCATTGCAAGGAGGAGCGAAAACTTTTTCTTCATTATGAAACTTTAAGGAATTAAGAATTGAGAATTATGAATTAAGAATTAAGGAGCGATTTATGCAAAACATTAATTCTTAATTCATAATTCTTAATTGGTTTTTACCTGCCGTCGGTAGTCTTACCTATTTTTCCGACTATAAATTCATTGATTTGTTCCCAGTTCATTTTTTTTCCTTTGATCCTTTTGTCTTTATCAAGCAGGAAAATAGTAGGTGTCATAGTAACATCATATGACTGCCTGTAGCTTGGTTTTTGTGCATCTTCATCGGCCTTCGCCATTTCTTTTGTTTGATACACATTTACCCAATCGCCTAGTTTATGTTCTTTAATATAATCTATCCATGCTGGTTTTTGTTCCTCTGTAAGTACAGCGTATATTTTTACATTTTTTGCTTTCCAGGAAGCCTGATAAATAGAATCGATCCTCGGTACTTCCTGTTTACAATGACCGCAGGTAGGATCCCAGAAAATAACCACGGTCCAATCTGCTTTCACATCATATAAGGCATTTACTTTTCCGGTACTATCGGCAAATTCTAAATTCACAGCAGGCTCGCCAATTTGATTCATCACCACCATGTAATAACGTTTCTTAACTGCCTCCATTTGCTTTTCATTTAGCCAGGGGCTCATTCCCTGGAAATGATATTTTTCAACAAGATGTGTATATACTTTATCCTGGCCCATGTACTTAGGGTTAATGTATTCATCCGTGAGCCAGTTGAGTAGAAATTTATACATTTCGGGTGCGGAGCGGGCCAGTAATAATTTGTAATCAGCATCTTTAATAATACTATCAGGCTCCTGTGGCATTACTTCACGATAATACCTTTCCAGTTTTGGTAAAAAGAAAGGAGTACGTATCACACGTTCATCCATAAACGTTATTCCATCCCAGTAATGAGCTTTATAATAATTATAATTGTCAAGGGAATCCTGGTGCGTTACTGCTTTTTTGGTTGGATAAGGAGACTCTTTCATGGCATTCAACAGGGAAGCCATCATTGATTTTGGATCATTGTTTACAACTTCATCCCTGTAATCATTCAACTCCTTATTGTATTTATTATAATTGGCTTCGTGCAAAACAGAATCCTCTTTTGTTTTTGAAGTAGCATAGTCGGTTTTTTCTTTTTGCATTTGAGCACCCTTTACCGCTATGAATTTTTGATATTGCTGAAAAAGCACATTTTCCTTTGAACCGTTAACTACAATATTTTGCAGGTTGGTAGTATCGGCTTTTATATCAATAACCTGTTCTTTGTCAACAAAAAAATCTACTGTCAGATTTTTTCCAGGAAAAACAATTGCATAAATGCCCGGGGGAAGGGTTTTATCTCCTTTAAAAATAGCAACACCCTGGTTGCTGATTGCAGCTGAATCCTGGATATTCAGGTTCTTACCCCAATGGAAAGTAAGGTATGCAAGCCCTGCCTTATAACTGGGTGTTTCAAGTGTAACCTTATAACCTTGTGATACCGGGGCGGCCTGGGTTGTCGGTTGTGCCGGTTTAGTTTGTTTGGTAGCCGGTTTGACTGTTTTGGATGTTTGAGCTGATAGAGTACCAATACCAACCATCGAGATAAATACGGCAAATAAAAATTTCATCATATGATATGAACATTAAAAGTGAACAAATGTATTTAAAATACGGCTTTCATAAACAAATTTACATATCGTTAACAAATGAAAATTCAGTTGATGTTGGATTTTAGTAGTTGACTGGGATTGCCACTCATTTTTTCTACCTTTTTTCTAGCGCAGGTCTCCCGACCTGTGCTTTTCCGTTCCTTATCTCCAATAATAATTAATTAGCTCTTTAAAGTTAAGTGACCTAAAGGCAGAGGTTAGGAGACCTGCACCAGTTATATAATCAATGTTCAGACAAAAAAATTTTTCTAGCGCAGGTCTCCCGACCTGTGCTTTTCCGTTCCTTATCTCCAATAAT
>JBDTLP010000087.1:0-22094 GCA_039934735.1 Ferruginibacter sp.
CAGAAGTTATGGGTCGCAAACTAATCGTTAACGAATCACAACCACGCCAGGAAGGTGAAGGTGGATACAAAAAACGCAGCGGCGGCGGTGGTGGTGGATACGGCGGCGGCGGTGGACGCAGCAGCGGCGGTGGATACGGCGGTGGCGGTGGACGCAGCAGCGGCGGTGGATATGGTGGCGGTGGTGGTCGCAGTAGCGGCGGTGGTGGTGGACGCAGCAGCGGTGGCGGCGGCGGATACAACAGAGATTATTAATATTAATTAAGTTATCTCCTAATAAAAAAAAGATCCTTCACTGAAAAGTGGGGGATTTTTTTTTGCTATGGTAAAATTGCTTTTTACAAATTAGTTTTAAGAAAATAATGGGTCTTAAAAGCGAACTATTATTAAGATTCTCCTATCATAAAAAGATTCCGGAAGAATTCCGGGATCTTAAATAAATATGCTCTCTATCTTAATGATTGATCATTATCTTGTTTGTTATTACCGCAGTGTTCAAATAATAAACTCCCGCAGAAAGATTACTTACATCAATATTTTGCAATCCATCTTTCAGAATAAATCTCTTTACAATACCACCCTGTTCATTGATAATAGTTGCCGTTGTGTTTACCAATGTTGCATCTGTAGTTATTATACTCAGTGTATTCTTCGTTGGATTACTTAATACAACAATTGATTCAGCTTTTTTATTTTTCTTCACTTCTAACACTTGCGAATAAGTAAATCTTCTATCAATGTCGAACATCTTAAGACGATAATAAACAATGTCTGCGGGAATAATAGTTTTGTAGGAATAAGTATTATTACCACGTCCATGGGCAGCTGTTGTTCCGATTCTGTTAAATATTCTTCCATCTATATTTTGCTCAATATCGAAAGAACTTGTATTAAATTCATTCGCCGTATTCCAATAAAGCAATGCATTATTATTGGCATCAGGAACTGCCTTGAAAGATAACAATGATAGCGGCACTGTTGTTAATTGAATAGTTGTATTAGCAATATTTGTCTCAACTGGCTCATTAAAATCAAAATAGATATCTGCCTTGTTTGGTATTATTGTATTTAAAGGAACAGAAGTTAACGGCTTAACAGCAAAGCGAATAAAACCATGACTGCCGGGTTCATTCACATTACTATCGGGAAGATTTATGTTTGAAAATTCAAAAAACAATGTATTGCCGTTACGTATTGTCCTGCATGTATGTGATGCATCAACCATTTTGAAAGTAGAAAGATCCAAAAAGCTACTAAGCGTGTCTGTTACTATTACTCTTATTGCTGGCGCTGTGCCGGTATTTTGAAAACGAACAACATAATCAATATATGTTCCTGTAGCAACCTGTTGAGTTGTTAATGAAGGGGTGGCGCTTTTATCATTAGGATCATGGGGACCAATAATAAGCGGTGAAGTACTGTCTTTTGCTATGCATGTGCCGGCTGTTATAATTACATTAGCACGTAAAGTATCTCCTAAAGCAACTGTTGGGTTCACTCCAAAATCAGCAATAAAATGATGTTCTGTACCGGGTGAAAAATTTGTTTCGGACAAACTAAGATTATTCCCGTTATTGATCACGGCTGCATTGCTGCTTCCAATATAAGTCAGCCTGGAATTATCATAATTAAATACAAGGGAAGGGGAAACCGTGGTTGTACCTACATTTCTATAAGTGATTTTGTAATGCTCTTGAAAGCCTACCTGTGGTAAATTCAGGGGAACAATTGAAACAGTTACACTGTCGAGCATGGTTGTAGGTAGTAGCGGTATCATTTCATGAACGGTAGTGTTGTAACTGCTAAAATGATAATTAAAAATTGCAGGTGTAGCATTATATAAAGAAGGGTTAATAACCGTTAGCGTATAACTGCCTGTATCTATGTACATGGCATAATAACCACTGTCACTTGTATAAGCATGTAGCCCGTTGGAAAGTTGCACTTCTACATTTGGCCTGTAATTTTCGCCGGGATCTTTTATACCATTGCTGTTGTTATCAAAGTAAATATTACCGGAAACAATACATGAAATTGCAATGGGGCATTGATTGGAATTATTAAAAAAAGAACAAATCGGGATAGGGCCACCATTGACAGAATAATTTCCTGGATTGGGCAAACAATTTACTTTTTCATGATCAAGAGTTAAAGAAGTGAGGGATGCAGGTATAATGGGAATGCAATAAACCTGGGTAATAAAACAGTTGAGTGTGGTAAGCTGTGATGGTAATGATGGTAAAGAAGTAATCCCTGCTGTTTGCGAAAACAGTGTATCCCCGTTATAGGTATCATGGCCGGGATAGACATTATAACTGCAGTCTAAAAAGTTCAACGATACAGGCAAAGCAGGAAGGCTGATTAATTTATTGTAAGAACAATTTAAATATTGTAAAGATGCCGGTAAAACGGGAAGTACGTCAATGCCTTCATGAGAAGAGCCAAGAGGTTCACCCAAGACCGATTCGTGAATGAATGAGCGATTGCTGCTGCAATCAAGATATACGAGTGATGAAGGTAGTGCAGGAAGTGCTGTTAATCTGTTATACCCGCACTTTAAGATTTGCAATCCATCCGGCAATGACGGCAATGCGGCCAATGAATATTCAGAAGTTTCAGGATTGGTTTGATATCCGTTTCCTGAGCAATCCAAATACCTTAATGATGCTGGTAAAGCAGGCAAACTTTCTAAAGCATCATATGAACAGTCAAGATATTTAAGCGTTAATGGTAAGGTCGGCAAGGCACTAAGTATATTTCCAGCGGGGGAACCTGATTGTTGCCACGAACAAATCAAAGTATCTAGTTGCGTAGGTAAAGCAGGCAATTCATACAGCCAGTTTCCTGAACAGTTTAAATAGCGAAGGGAATCAGGCCATGAATTGATAGATGTTGTATTATTACTACAGTCGAGGTATCGCAACGAACTTGGAAATACATCGTATAAAAAGGGGGTAAAAAAATAGTAATCAGCTGTACTGGAAAAATCTGCATAGATAAGTGACGCAGGCAGGGTCGGGCTGGAATCAATCGCATGATTTTTTACGTTCAGGTATTTAAGCGAAGTAAAATATTGTATTCCTTCCAGGTTAAAAAGATAGTCACCACTGAAATTATTTTGATAAGCAAAATCAGACATATTAAGCGAATCTTCACTGGTGATCGAACTACAGGAAGTATTCAACCATTCTACTGAATTTGCGTCAACATAAAAACAGGAAGGATATTTACTTTTTAAAAATAATTTAAAATAGCCGTCTGGAATTACCACATCAGCTTTTACATGATTGCATATAAGTAAAATAAAAATGAGGTACAGGGTCTTTTTCATGTTTTGGTAATTTTATAGTGTAGGCTGTGAAGTTCTTGCTTTGATCCTGCATTTACATTCAGCCTTTATTTTTAATTTATATCTAGTGATCAATTACTTTTCCTGTACTTATGAAATAAAAAAGGCTTTATAAATCCTTAACCGAACCGATGACAATAAAGGTTGGGTAATTACAAAAAAAAACAGAAAAAATAAAGCATAAGGTTGAATTCCATTTCAACAAAGCTAAATATGCAAAAAAAGTCCGGGGAAAATTCCGGACTTTGAGAAAATACAATCTGATTTTCTTAATGGTTGATAACTATTTTCTTTATTGTAGCTGCTGTTTTTAAATAATATATACCCGTAGAAAGGATGCTTACATCAATATTTTGTAGGCCATCATTTAAAACAAATCTTTTTACGACGAGCCCTTGCTCATTAATGATGCTTGCAGGTGTGTTTACCAATGTTGCGTCGGTCATTATTAAACTCAATGTATTCTTCGTTGGATTGCTTAATACAATCACTGATTCTGATTGTTTGCTTCTCTTTACCTGTATCACTTGTGAATACGTATATCTCCCATCAATGTCGATCATCTTAAGACGATAATAAACAATGTTTGCAGGAATGATTGTTTTATAAGAATACGTGTTATTGCCACTTCCACGGGCCACCGTGCTTCCAATCCTGTTAAATATTCTTCCATCGATACTTTGCTCTATATCAAAAGAAGAAGTATTGAATTCATCAGCCGTGTTCCAGAATAATAAAGCACTATTATCAGTGCCGGAAAGTGCTTTGAAAGATAAAAGGCTAAGCGGTACCGTTGTTAGTTGAATGACCGTATTTGTCGTATTCGTCAACACAGGTGAATTGAAATCGAAATAAATATTTGCGTTGTTTGGAATTACATCTCCTAAAATAACCGTTTGCTTTGGTTTAACCCTGAAACGGATATAACCATGACTTGCGGGTTCATTCGCAGTCATATCAGGAAGTAAAACATTTAAAAATTCAAAACTAAGATTACTTCCATTGCGTGTTACTTTACAGGGATGTGATGTTTTGATCATTTGCAATGTAGTAGCATCAAGTTTGTTATCAAGCACATCTGTTACAACAATATTAAATGCTGTATCACTACCTGTATTCTGGAAGCGAACTATATAATCGATATACTTTCCTGCTGTTACCTGTTGCGGAGAAAGTTTCGGGGTACTGTTTTTATCATTAGGATCAAGTGAAGCTGTGATCCTGGTATAGCTACTATCCGTTACTGTTGAACTTCCTGCAGTTGCAACAACATTTACAAAAATGGTATCGCCAACAATAGCGGCAGGCTTTACATTAAACACAGCATCGTAACCACCCTGTTGCCCGGTGGTAAAATTCCCTTCAGTTAAAGTAAGGCTACTACCATTATCTATTACTGATGGGTTCGTTGCAGAAATAAAAGTGAGCCTTGTATTATCATAATGAAATACTGTTGAAGGTGCAACAACGGTTGTACCTACATTTTCATAAGCAATATTATACCACTGATCAAATCCGGGGCGTGCATACCATTCAGGAGTTATAGATACTGTTACGCTATCTATGTTAACATTAGCCTGCAGTGCAATATCCTGGCTTACTGTGCTGCTAAATGTTGGCATGTTGAAATTAGTCGTAGCAGGAACAGCATCATAATAATTTGGAGCAACAACTGTAAGTGTATTCATTCCTGAATCGGCGGTAATATTAAAAAAGCCATTTGTATTGCTATATGTTTCCAATCCATTGGAAAGCTGTATTCCCACATTTGCTCGATAATTTTCTGCAGGATCTTTTATTCCATTGTTGTTGTTATCATAAAAAACATAACCAGAGACTACCGGAAATGCAATACAAAGATTTGAATTATTAGTAATAGTACACAATGTAGTAACATCAGATACTAATCCGTTAACGGAGTTTGGTATGCAGTGAATATTACTGCCGTATGTTGTAAGCCCGGTTAAATGTGCCGGTAAATGTGGTAAACACCCAAGATGTGGATTACCGGAAACATTGAGCGTACGTAAGGAATCAGGAAACGGGGGTAATGAAGTAACATCATTATTATAACCTATGATCAGTACTCTTAAATTTGGCGGCAGGGCTGGTAAACTCGTTATAACATAATTCATATAGCCATAATGGGAAAAATATTCAAGCGTGGACGGCAATGTAGGAATACTGGTAATATAATTTATTCCACAAGCCAGGTATTTTAGATTTGATGGTAATGTCGGAAGTGCTGTTATACCGCCCGTTATCTGAACATTAGGACCGCTGCTATACTCCTGTACATTAAAACTACAATCCAGATATGTTAATGAAGCTGGTAATGCAGGTAACGATGTTAATTTATTTCCGCTGCAATCAAGATATTTAAGCGTTGATGGAAATGAAGAAAAAGCAGATATTCCTGTGCAAAAACCAAGAGCATAATAATTCGCATTATTATTACAGATCAATGTGTCCATTACTGCTGGGACACTAATCGCCTGGTTGATACCATTGTTTGAACAATTCAAATATTTCAGTGTTGCCGGCAGCGGTGGTAATGAACCATTTGTACCTGAAAAAGAATTTCCCGAACAATCAAGGTATTCTAAAGTTGGGGGAAGCGATTCAAGAATAAAACCTCCTCCATTTACATGACTGTCCATATTGGTACATTTTAATACTTTCAGCGAAGGAGGGAGGTGTAAAGTGAAATCATCTCCAGCTAAAAGCCCACTTGCGTTGTTCGATATATCCAGGTAGCGTAATGAAGTAAAATATTGAAGACCGTCGAAACTGCTTATATCAAGCCCTCTCAGGTCGAGGGTATCTTCATTTAAAATTGCGCTGCAGGTCACATCAGTAGAGCCGTCTGGAAATGCACAAGAGGGATAGCGTCCATTAATCTCCGCCTGGAAAACACCACTTGCAAAATAAACCCCTTGTGACTTAGTATCTTTTGTAAAAAAAACAATCGCTATAACAATCATAGCAACTGATCTGTGTAAAAATGTTTTCATATTAAACGGGAATTTTTTATTATAATAGATCAAGCTGAGAAGGGCTGCTTGTTAAGTTATATGATTTAAAAAATTTGTTATAAAAGTATTTTATTTTTCAATGGCAAAAAATAAAATCTAATATTATAATCACATTCAAATGATCTACTAACCAGTAGAGATCAAATTTTACAAATAAATCTTTCATCACTCAAAGCTGGTACTTATAGGTTAAACATCCAAATGGCAGGTAAAATGCAAGTATTGATTATAGGTAAAAATAAATATCTGAAAGTTTTAAAGACAAAACTGGTTTTAAAAACCTGTTAGGTCTAATCACTGGCGCAAATGCTTTTACGATAAGTTTGAACCTGTTTTTTTGTTTAAAATCGTCTGATTGCCGCTGTAACCGTTCCGTAAATTTCGTAACCGCCTCTACCAGAAAGCTTAAGAAGGACAGGGGGTTTTTTTTTAAAAATCAGCAAATAATTTAGTATCTTCAACATGAAACAACACGCATATTCAATAACCTAAATAAAAGACAAATGAAATCAAAATTACTTTCATTGTTCATTTCTTTTTTAGTTCTTATTATTCCTTCAAAATTATTTTCACAGGCAACTTGTACTGCTCCAACAAATTTATCAGCTACCGTTATCGCAACTTCGGGTGCTACGTTTACCTGGGCTACTGTCACCGGGGCTGTTGGTTATACCGTTCAATACCGACCGGTAACAAATCCTGAATCTGCATGGATAAATCTTACCACACAATCAACCTCAACGGGTGTAACCAATCTTGTTTGCGGAACAGTTTATCAATGGCATGTTGCAACATATTGCGGCACTACTGCAAATCCCCCAAGTCCTTATTCGGATATTCATGATTTTACAACTCCATCATGTACAATTCCATGTGTAGTTCCTGTAGGACTTACAACAACAAATATTACTGCAACGGGTGTAATATTTTCATGGACAGCTCCTGCGGGAGCGGTTGCTTATATCGTTCAATATCGTCCAATAACAAATCCTGAATCAGCATGGATAAATCTTACTGCAACATCTACATCAATCACAGTAACAAATCTCGTTTGCGGAACAAATTATCAATGGCATATTGCTTCTTATTGTGGAAACAGTACTAATGCTCCAAGCCCTTATTCAGATATACATGATTTCACAACTACTGCTTGTACACCTATATGTGAACATCCTGCAGCGCCTATCACAACAAATATTAGTGCAACGGGTGCCACACTAACATGGACGGCCCCGACTGGAGCATTGGCATTTATTGTTCAGTATCGCCCACTAACGCCAGCGGGTAGCCCATGGATAAATGTAACGACACAAACAAATACAGTTACTTTAACGAATCTGACTTGTGGTACAGCTTACCAATGGCAGGTTGAAACAGTATGTAGCACGGCAGCAGGTGGTACAAGCCAATATACAGCCCCGCTTACTTTTACAACACTGCCATGTACAGTTCCATGTGTGGCTCCTACAGGACTCACAACAACAAATATCACTGCAACGGGTGTGACATTTTCATGGACAGCTGCTACAGGTGCAGCTGCTTATATCGTTCAGTATCGCCCAATTACAACTCCTGAATCTGCATGGATAAATCTTACTGCAACATCGACATCTATTACGGCAACAAACCTTATCTGCGGAACACATTATCAATGGCATGTTGCAACTTATTGTGCTAATACCGGCACTACAGCTCCAAGTCCATATTCAGATATACATGATTTTACAACTACTGCGTGTACTACTACCTGTGAGCATCCATCTGGACTTATAACAACGAATATCACGACTACAGGTGCAACATTTTCATGGACAGCTGCGACTGGTGCAATTGGATATGCTATTCAATACAGGCCGGTAACTACACCTGAATCTGCATGGATAAATCTTGCTACACAATCAACATCTTTTACAGTAACAAATCTTGTTTGCGGAACACATTATCAATGGCATGTGGCAACTTATTGTGGCAGTACTGCAAACCCGCCAAGTCTATACTCAGCAATCATTGATTTTACAACTGCTCCGTGTACAACACCATGTGTTGCTCCTACGGGACTCACAACAACAAATATCACTGCAACGGGTATAACATTTTCATGGACAGCTGCTACAGGAGCAGCTGCCTACATTGTTCAGTATCGCCCTATCACTACTCCTGAATCTGCATGGATAAATCTTACTGCGACATCTACATCCGTCACGATAACAAACCTAGTATGCGGAACACATTATCAATGGCATGTGGCTTCTTATTGTGGAAACAATACTACTGCTCCAGGCCCTTATTCAGATTTACATGATTTTACAACTACTGCGTGTACTACTGTCTGTGAGCATCCTTCAGGGCTTACAACAACGAATGTCGGTATGACAGCAGCAATACTTTCATGGACAAACATACCAGGAGCTGTTGGGTATATTGTGCAATACCACGCTATAACAACACCTGCATCTGCATGGATAAATGTAACATCACAATCAAACGTTGTAACAATACCGAATCTTACCTGTGGCACTACTTATGAATGGCATGTTGCAACTGTTTGTGGCACTTCGGCAACCAACATCAGCCCGTATTCTGATATTATTCATTTTACAACCGAAGTATGTACACCAGCATGCGTTGCTCCTTCAGGACTAACAACAACAAATGTGGGAACAACAGTCGCTACATTTTCATGGATCACAGCAGCAGGAGCAGCGAGTTATGTTTTTCAATATCGTCCAATAACAAATCCGGAATCAGCCTGGATAACATTGAATGCGACATCAACTTCGATCACAGTAACGAATCTTGTTTGTGGAACGCATTACCAATGGCATGTTGCGACTCATTGTGCCAATAGCGGAGCAACAGCAATCAGCCCTTATTCAGCAATCATTGATTTTACAACAACTGCGTGTACTACTACCTGTGAGCATCCTTCTGGGCTTACAACAACGAATGTCGGTATGACAACAGCAATACTTTCATGGACAAGCATACCAGGAGCTGTTGGGTATATTGTGCAATACCACGCTATAACAACACCTGCATCTGCATGGATAAATGTAACATCACAATCAAACGTTGTAACAATACCGAATCTTACCTGTGGCACTACTTATGAATGGCATGTTGCAACTGTTTGTGGCACTTCGGCAACCAACATCAGCCCGTATTCTGATATTATTCATTTTACAACCGAAGTATGTACACCAGCATGCGTTGCTCCTTCAGGACTAACAACAACAAATGTGGGAACAACAGTCGCTACATTTTCATGGATCACAGCAGCAGGAGCAGCGAGTTATGTTTTTCAATATCGTCCAATAACAAATCCGGAATCAGCCTGGATAACATTGAATGCGACATCAACTTCGATCACAGTAACGAATCTTGTTTGTGGAACGCATTACCAATGGCATGTTGCGACTCATTGTGCCAATAGCGGAGCAACAGCAATCAGCCCTTATTCAGCAATCATTGATTTTACAACAACTGCGTGTACTACTACCTGTGAGCATCCTTCTGAGCTTACAACTACCAATATTGGCATGACGGCTGCGATACTTTCATGGACAAGCATACCAGGAGCTGTTGGGTATATTTTGCAATACCACGCTATAACAACGCCTGCATCAGCATGGATAAATGTAACAACACAATCAACATCTATTACAGTAACGAATCTGGTTTGTGGAACACATTATCAATGGCATGTTGCAACTTACTGTGGTAGTGCAGTTACTAACATTAGCCCATATTCGCCAATTATTAACTTTACAACTTTACCATGTACCAATACAGGTTGCCCGGTACCGGGTGGGTTAACCTCTCTTGCTTTAAATACCACAGGTTCTGGTAACAGGATGCTTACCTGGAACTCAACTGCTGCATTGTTCTATAATATCAGGTACAGGGTAATGGGTACTGATACGTGGATAACAACAACATCAACCACCAATTCTAAATTGATAACTGGTCTGCAATCACTTAGTCATTACCAATGGCAGGTACAGTCTGTATGTTCTACAGCAATCGGCGCTTCATCTACAAGCGATTGGTCGCTAACAGCATTCTTTGATACACCGCAGGCAAGAACCATATTTCCAAACCCTGCATCGGGGCCAAGTATTCAACTTCCTATTGAAATTGAAAATGAAGCAAGAATGACTATTACTATTTCAGATCATTTGGGTAGAAAAGTAAGATCGATAGACAAAACCATTCCTGCGGGTGGTGAGGTGCTTACTATTGATATTGCTAACCTGGAAGGAGGAATGTATTTTGTGAAGATAAAAGGAGATGGCAAGAATGAAGTTCAAAAATTTGTTATTAACAGGTAAGTGATTATTTATAAATAATTAAAAAGATCCCGGTTGATATAGCCGGATCTTTTTTTGTAATGTTATTAAAAATCAATTCTCCATTTTAATCATTTCATTCAATCTTATATCCTGTGAACTGGCCCCAATCATAATATGATACTCTCCTGGGTAAAGTCTCCATTGCTTTTTATCAAGATCCCATTTTTTTAATTCATTTACAGGAATATAAAATTGCAGCTCTTGTGTTCCATTCTTCAAAATATTTATTCGTTTAAAACTTTTTAATTCTTTTAGTGGCATACGTTCTATTGATGGATATTGAATGTAAACCTGTGCTATTTCATCTGCATCCAGGATACCTTTATTATTTATTGCTATTGAAAACATCAAGGTATCTTTCACAGCACTTGTCATGCGTGGTTGTTGTTTCCATTGATACGCAAAAGATGAATAACTCAATCCATAACCAAAAGGATATTGCACTTTACCATTAAAATATCGGTAAGTTCTATTTGCAACTTTATAATCATCATAAGCAGGAAGATCATTCAGTGATTGATAAAATGTTATTGGCAATCTTCCTGACGGAGAAACTTTTCCAAATAAAATATCAGCAAGTGCATTACCACCTTGTTCACCGGGATACCATGCAAGAACAATTGCATCTGCATAAGATTCGATTGCTGATACATCAACAGCACTCCCGGCATTGATAACTACAATGATGGGTTTTCCATTTTGTTTTAATTGTTTTAATAATTTTATATGTGCAGCAGGAAGACTAAGCGTTGATCTATCTCCACCATTCGCAGAAAGAAAAGCATCACCTTCTTCTCCTTCCAATACGGGCGTAAGTCCTATCACAACAATCGTAACATCACTTTCACTGGCCATCCACACACCGCCGAAATGTGTTGTGTCATTATAATCACTGCCCTGGTCATACTGAACAGCAATAGCAGGACCGGCTTCTTCAGTGATTCCTTCTGCAAATGTTATCATGTTGCCCGACATACCATGATAATTGGCAATCAATGGTTCAATCGTTCCTGCATTCGGGCCAACCACTGCAATAGAATGAAGTTTGTTTTTATCAAGCGGAAGCAAGCCATTATTATTTTTTAATAACACCATACTTTGTTGTGCCGCTTTTCTTGAAAGATTAATAGCGCTTTGTGTATGTACATTTTCTGCTCCTAATTTGCTGAAAGGAACTTTATTTTTTTCATCATAAAAACCAAGTTTGAATTCAGTACGAAGTATGCTTACAAGTGCAGTATCAATCTCTGCAGCTGTTACAAGATTTTGTTGATACACTTTAATAAGATCATCCTGCAACATATTGGAACAATCAAGATTTACGCCTGCTTTGATTGCTGCAGCTGCTACTTCAACACTATTGTTCATCACTTTGTGTGTGCGCCAGATATCTTCCAGTGCCCAGCAATCTGTAACAACATGCCCTTTGAATTTCCATTCTTTTCGTAAGATCTGTTTAAGCAATTCATTATTGGTGCAACATGGCTGATCATTTAAACGATTGTAAGCACACATGACTGACTCAACACCAGCATCTACCAGTTTTTTAAACGCATACAAATAAGTTTCACGCAGATCTTTTTCATCCACAATTGCATTGAACTCGTGACGGGTAGCTTCCGGGCCACTATGCACAGCAAAGTGTTTGGCACAGGCTGCTGTTTTCAGGTACACGGGATCGTTACCCTGCATTCCTCTTACAAAAGCAACACCCATAGATGCGGTTAGAAAAGGATCTTCACCATATGTCTCCTGTCCCCTTCCCCAGCGTGGATCACGAAAAATATTAATATTGGGCGACCAGAATGTCAAACCCATATATTGTTGCCCGGGATTATTTACAGATGATAAATTGTATTTTGCTCTTGCTTCGGTAGAGATCACATCGGCAATGCGTTCAACAAGGCTATCATTAAAAGTAGCTGCCATGGCAATGGCTTGTGGAAAAACAGTTGCCTGCCCGGCCCTTGCCACACCATGAAGTCCTTCATTCCACCAATTGTATGCAGGAATACCAAGCCTTGGAACTGCCTTACTTCGAAAACCAAGCAATGAAATTTTCTCTTCCAATGTTAAGCGGCTCAACAGATCATTGACCCGCTGTTCCATAGCAACGGATGTATTTTTATAAACAGGAGTAGCATCCTGCGCCAATACATTTGCCTGTATGAACAACAGCATTACAAAACAAGCATATAACTTTTTTATTAGCAAAGAAGGGATCATCAATCAAATAATTAATTTAAAAAAAGTATCAATCAGCCGGCGTAAATGAAAATGTAAGTGCAGGAAGATTCTTCATATTCATTATAGATGCAGGAATAGAAATTTTCACAACATTATTTTCCCCTTTCCAGTTCAATGTCTCCCCTGTTTGCAATAGTTTTATTTTACTTCCTTTTTTTGGAACATTATTGTGCCAACTGATCTCCGTTGGTATTATGGTATTATCTTCCAGGCAAATAAGCGCATATTTCATATTGTTGGTTTTGCTTTCTGTGAACCAACAATTACCATCGTGATAATTTTTTATAGATTGTGTATTATAAATAGCTTCTCCATTCTTATCAAGCCAGGTTCCTATTTCTTTCATGCGTATTAAAGCTTCTTCGGTTAAAGTGCCATCAGGCTTTGGGCCAATACCAAGTAACAAACTTCCTCCTTTTGCAACAACTTCTATCAATGAATGAATAACTTTAGATGATGATTTATAAACATCGTTTGGCACATAGCCCCAATTGTTGGCCAGCGACAAACAACTTTCCCATGGATGATCAAGCTGATCTTTAGGAATGCTTTGTTCCGGTGTTTGATAATTTTCATAAGGCCCATGCACGGTGCGATCAACAATCAATAATCCTGGTTGTGCTTTCCTTGACATTGCAGCAATACGGGGCATGTCAATATCCTGGCTCCATGCCGGAATGCGTGCGCCCCAGGCTCGTACTTCATCATTCACTGTTTCCAATGGCCGCACCCAACCACCATCCAGCCATAGAATATCCAGCGAACCATAATTATGCATCAACTCACTGAGCTGGTTAAACGTAAATTCTTTATACTTATCCCAGCGCCATGGATACTTACGGATATCATAATTATTATTACGATCTGCTGTTGCATATTTTGGCCACCAGTAATATTCCGAATGCCAGTCGGGTTTGGAAAAATAAGCGCCAATCATAAATCCCTGTTTGCGAAAAGCATCAAACACATATTTAGCAACATCGGCATGGGGATCAATTTTAAAAGGACCATCAGATATTTTAAAATCAGTTTGTTTGGTATCAAACATATTGAAGCCATCGTGGTGCTTGGTAGTAAATATTACATAACGCATTCCAGCATCCTTCGCTGCCTGTGCCCATTTAGCAGGATCGAAATGAATTGGATTAAAATCATTTTTCAAACCCCAATACCACTTCTTATAATCTTCATAGGCAATTGTACTATCACGATCAATCCAATCTTCAGAACAAAGGTTCCATGATTCCATAATACCCGCCTGCGAATACAATCCCCAATGAATAAGCATTCCAAATTTTTGATCCTGCCATTTTTCAAGTTTCTGTTTTACCCCAGGTTCGGATGGCCATTGGTATTCCTGTGATTGAGGATGAACATTTTGCTGTGATGAAGCATTAATAACAAATAACATCAAAAAAAACAATAGGCTGAATTTCTGCATACTCATTATATTTTTATTCAATAATGCTGATTATTGATAAATGAAATCAAATGTACTTTCTTTATTTATTCTTTTTGGGTTGCGCTGGCAGAAAAATGGTCAAACGAAGATCCCTAACAGGTCTTGCAAAAAGGTCCCGGAGGTAAATCCGGGACCTTAAAAAAATTGCTTACTTTATTTTAATGATTGATCATTATCCTTTTTGTCTTAGATCCACTCTTCAAATAATATACCCCTGTTGAAAGTTTTCTTACATCAATATTCTGCAATCCATCTTTCAAAACAAATCTTTTTACAAGAGCCCCCAGTTCATTGATGATAATTGCAGTTGTGTTTACTAAAGTAGCATCATTAATTATTATACTCAATGTATTTGTAGCAGGGTTGCTTAATACAACGATTAGTTCTGATTGTTTGTTTTTCTTTACCGGTATCGCATTAGAATAAGTAAAACTTCCTCCAATGGAGATCATCTTAATGCGATAATAAACTATATCTGCAGCAATGATTGTAGTATAAGAATATGCATGATTACCAGAACCAATGGCAGCTTTTGTGCCGATCATGCTAAATATCGTTCCATCAATACTTTGTTCAATGTCGAAAGAACTTGTGTTAAATTCATTTACGGTATTCCAGTTTAGCAATGCATTGTTATTTTGCATTAGCAACTTCTGTAAAAGCAGTGTATTTGGAATATATCCGATGAAATAGGGTGCCAAAATATATAGGGTACGGCATTCGAAAAATTTGCATAAATCACAGATGCCGGCAGAACCGGGCAGAAACTGATCACATGATTTTTTACGTTCAACTATTAAAGTAAAGTGAAGTAAAATATTCTATTTCTTCAAGGTCAAAAGGATAGTTGCCACTACCATTATTTTGATAAAGAAAATCAGACATATCAAGTGAATCTTCCATGCTGATCGAACTACAGGAAGTATTCAACCATTCCACTAAATTTGCATTTACATAAAAGCAAGAAGGATATTTACTTTTCAAAAATAATTTGAAATAGCTATCTGGAAGAACAACTTCTGCTTTCACATGATTACAAATAAATAAAAACATTATAAGGTAAAGAAGCTTCTTCATGTAGCAGTAAGTTTATAGTATAGTGATCAAAGTTATAGCATTAAGAAAAACCCTAATGATAATAAAAGCAATTGTTTTGTGTAAAAAAGATCCTCATAACAGGTTCATTTACAGAATAACTGCATTTTACCTAAAAAGGGTTGGGTTAAGGGGATAAAATATACTTCTGTTGTTCCGCTAGCTGATTTTTAGCTCTCCATTGTTATATAATCCAAATTGCCATTCTCATCTGTAACGATCACTACTAAATAATTCGTTAGTTCTTTTCCTATTGAATAATCAAAAGTTGCAAACTGTGTTTCACTGTCGGGAAATAAACCTACCCTTACTAAATTTAATTTTTTTAATAATAGTTTAGGCTGGTCAGCGGTCTTTATATTTGCTCCTATCAATTCTTCGAGGTCATCAACAGCAAGTTCTTCCAAATGATTTTCCAAATATGGGCGAACAGTATCTCCATTTTTATCATCAAAATCCTTCTGTATATGCTTCTTGTTGTTAAGATCATGAATTCTAATGTTCTCAATAAAATGATTTACGATTTCTAATCTTTTAATATCAATTGTTTTATTATCAAAGTTTAGATCGATTTGAATTTGGGTTCCATTAAATTCAACATCAACATCATAATATTCTTCTAAAGATGTTGCGTCGAGTATTCCGAAATGGGGTAGTTTAATTGTTGACATAGTTTTTCTAAAAAGCTATTTACATTATAATACAAACATAGGTAAATTAAGGAAAGCCGAACAAGACTTATCCCGTTTTGGAAACGGGTGAGGTCTTAGAGAACTCTAACATTTCATTCACTTATGGAGTATTATATTTAAATATCCATTTCACCTAAAACCTTATAAAATGAAATACTTTCTTCTTTCTTCCTTATTAAGCATTTGCATTTTGAATCTGGATGATCAATTAGCCACTATTCAAAAATCCATCTCTAATCCTCTTTCTTTTTCTTACGAGGAAAATAAAGATGAAGCAAGTCGTTTAACCTTTGGCGATCAAACCGGACCGGGAAAAATGTCTGCTGCTGAATTTAAGTATCAGAAATTTTGTCGTGCCGAAGTAGAGAATTTTGATTTCGATGCGAAGTTTTCTATTATAAGCGCCACGGTATATTTCTCAGGAGCAAATTTTAAAAATGGCGTAGAAAAAGGTGCAATTACGAGTAGCAGTTTAAAACCAGTTGAAACATTGATGACCCGATGCATTCCCGGAACAATGGTTGTTTTTGATGATATAAAAGTTATTGGCCCCGATAAAGAAGTTCGTACCATCCAGGGATTAAGTCTTTTGTTATATTAATTTTTTGTAAAAGACCTGACAGGTTTTGGAAACCTGTCAGGTCTTTTACAAACTTCTTTATTTTATTAATATTATTTTTTCAGTTCCTACACTATTTTCATCTGTAACATATTTTATAAAATAAGTCCCTGAAGGAAATGCTGCAAGATTGAAATGATAACTTGCTTTATCGTTCAACGGAATACGCATTAATAATTTACCAGTAAAATCGGCAACAAATATTTCTTTTAATTTTTTATTTGACTGGATGGTGAGTGGCCCGGTTGTGGGATTAGGAAATACCCTTACTTTCTCTGTATTATTATAACTAGCAACAGGTTCCTGGCCCATTGTATTATCCTCACAGGTATTTACATAGCACATTTGCTCAATGGTGCGTTGCAGCAGGTCATTCAACAACTCTACTTTCACTTCATCGGTAGTCGGCTTAATGTGTGCGTCGCCAATGCCGCTATCATCAGTAAGAAATAAATAACTGCCATTGGTAGCAAGTGCTATCGAGCGCATAATAAATTCAGTTGCTTTATCTGTGCCACTACACGCTACCGGTACAATTCGTATCCCTTTGTTTGCAGCCCGGATGATAAGTGTTGTCATTTGTTCTCTTGCTTCGTCATGGGGCGGTGCATCCATTAATAAAAATATTATTCTTGTTCTTGCGTCGTTGCTCCATTGAAGTTTGTTTATCGCTGCATCAAGCCCTTCATTCACAGCTTCGGGATAATCACCACCACCATCGGCATTTTGTTGTTTAATAAAATTGCTGGTATTAGAGATACCGCTGGTAAATGCCTGCACTTTGGTAAGGTATGCATCACCGTTATCTCTATAAAAGACAGCGCCGGTATGCAAATCAAGACTGGTATCTTTAACGGTAATTTTTGTAAGCACATCTTCAAGTTCTTCTTTCAGGTAATTGATTTCATCCTGCATACTACCTGTAGCATCTACCAAAAAAGCAATCTCTACTTTGTTTGAAACTGCACAGCTTCGGTTGATCACGATCCTGGTAATTCCCTGTATAAAAGGAATAGCTGGAAATTGTTTGGTTTCTTTTCCTACTGAGATTACAAGGTTATCATCTTTTCCTTTTTTGCTAAGGCCCTTCCAAAGTTCAGCCTTACCTGTATTGTCGGAAACTGCTGCCCATAAAGTATCTCCGGTTGTTTTGCTTATTAAAAATAATCTTTCTCCTACAATTGCTTTCTTGTCTGCGTTTTGAAGTTGCACACAATAGCGTTCTGTAGCAAAGAGATTCCATTTTTCGCTGTAAGATTTAAATTCCGTCGTGTTATAATCTTCCCACATTTTCCATTTCTTAAAATCATTTAGTTCTCCGGCTGTTAACAAGCGGCTACGGTTAGATGCTGATGCCCGGCTAGTTTCTTTTTTTGTTACTTTTCCAGGTTTAAGTTCAGGATATTCCAATGGAACTCTATCTTTCATCACTGCTTCGTCAACAGATGCATCTCTTCTACGTGAAGGTGCCTTTAGATTGGTTGTCGCAAATGAATAACTGCTTGCCGTTCCGGGTGACAAATAATAAGATGAAACAGAAGTTGTGGAATATCCCAAGGCTGCTTTCTGCCTGACAGCTCCAAGCGATGTAACCACAACAGCCTTCAGTTCATCAGTGTTTCGTCGCAATGTGATATCCATTTTAGCAACCGAATCGCTGGAATTTTTTCGTTCTATTTTGATTTCTGATTTTTCATAACCAACCGCAGAAAAAATGAGTATTGCCGGAACAGCTGCTTTTATGAATTTGAAATTACCTGTAGCATCAGTGGTAACTCTTATCGATGTTCCTTTTATAGAGACAGTAGCAAAACCTACAGGGTTTCCACTATTGTCTTTTACTTTTCCCTGTACAATAATTTTTTGTGCAGTGACTGTTGTTGTAGAAAAAATTAATAACAAGAGAATTAAAAGTCGGGCAGATTTTTTGACGGGCAGAAATAAATTTGAAAGCATATGCTATGTTTTAGTTTTAAAAAGATCACGGCATTGATGCCACATTTTAAAGCTTTACATAAATCAGTACAAAGTTTTTTATAATAATCTTTGAAACCCCTTGAGCCTTTTAACTTCTGAAACTCCTGAAATCTTACCTTTATTAAAATTAAATGTATGAAAAAAGCCTTCTTCGTCCTGTTCAGTTTGTTTATTTCATTAGCATCTTTTGCATTTGGGGTGATTGCGGTTGTGAGTCCTGCAAGTTGTCCGAATCTTCATAACGGCACTATAACAGTTACACCTGCCGGCGGTGTTGCTCCATACACATATATGTTAAACCCTGGAGGCTCAATTAGTCTTTTAAATACTTTTTCAGGTCTTGCACCCGGAAGCTATACGATAACAGTTATTGACGCAATGGGTGATAATGGAAGCACAACGATAAGTGTTTTTGCTGCAGGAGTAATTACATCTACTTCAATAAATTCTTTTACATGCAGCAACCAACTTCCTTATCATTTTGGCGGCATGAATATTTTTAATTCAGGAACTTATACCGATACACTAACCAACATGACTGGCTGCGATTCAATTGTAACCTTAAACCTTTCAATAATACAGCAGCAAAACAGCAGCACAAATATCAGCATCTGCACCTCACAAATTCCTTATCTATGGAACGGGCAAAACTATAGTTCCTCCGGCGTTTATACGAAGACGTTTGTTGGCTCCTCAGGTTGCGATTCAACAGCAACACCTATTTTAAATGTCAGCAATACAAATGAATGGACAGGAACAGTAAGTACATCCTGGGAAGAACCTTCCAACTGGAGTTGCGGAGTAGTGCCGGGCCAAACCACAGATGTAGTTATCAATTCAGGAACGGTTGTGATACATATAAGCACAGCCATAAACAGTTTGAGTATTGCTGCTACAGTAAATCTTACGGTGAACCCGGGAGTTAATCTAACTGTATTGCATTAAAGATTTTCACAAGTTTTTAAAAGTTTCAGAGGTTTCACACCAAGTTCTTCTATTGCGATAATAAAACCGATATATCTATAGTTTATTATAAAGACAGCAGCAATCCTTAAATGGTTTGTATACTTTCTACTGTAGCCTCAATCCAAATTTAAATGTGACAGCTAAAGGAGAAATGGTAAATTCCGGAATCTCGTATTCATAACTATCATCAGAAGCCGGTATCGTTATTTTATATTTCGCTTCAGATGGTATTACAAAATCAGCTTCTCCCTGTTGATTGGTAAAGCAGGTTTTTATTTTATGATTGCCAAGGTTCTCAAAAATAACTTTTGTTTTAAGTTTTTTGTCTTCCTGTGTAATAACAGTGAGTTTTAGCAAAATAGAGTCTATGGTAATTGAAGGAGTTTGTGAATAAGCTGTATTCATAATAAGCCCAAAGAAAAAACACATCAGAAGTTTAAAGCTATTCATAATTAAGTTTTTAGATAAATTCTTAAAGAAAATTATCAGCTTAAACTATATGTCAAAAAATTCGAAAAGTCACAGGTATTTAAAAAATATTTGCGTTCAACGACAGACTGCAGTGCCCTCGATACCAAAATTCAAAAGGCTCCAAAGGTTTATAATTAAACCTCTGAAACCTTTTAAACTTATAAAACCTTTTAAACTTATTTAATTTGTAACCGTTGGCTTAACAATGGGCGTACTGCTTTTTACCACCACATAAGTAGAAATAGCATTGTACGCATGTGGGTTGGCGTTACCTGCTGACAGATCATTTACCCAAGGTTGAAAAACATATTCAAATGTGAAAGACTGTCCCGCCATATTTGTTGCCATTTGATCTTCTCTTACAGGAACAGCCATGCCCGGGCACCAACCCGCCCTGTTTGGTTGCCAGTTTCCTGCTTGTGCTGGTACGGCGTTGCTGGCACATCCGAGTGGACTCATAACATGAGAGAATGTATTTGCTCCATTTATATTTATATGATGCGTACGAAAGCACCACTCTGCACAGGGCCTGCCATCCGGATCATTCGGTGTTGCTTCACCCCAACCTGAGATAACAGTACGTAAGGATGTAGCTTCTGAATTGGTTGGAATCGTTACTGTTTTATTAACATCAAATGCTGATGCATCTTCACCATAAGGAACACCTCCCAAAGAATTATCATTGAATTGAATTACTTTGGCAATCGCATAATATGGATAATCGGGTGTCCCTTGCAGGTAGTCGAAGTCAACTGACAATAACCATCCTTGCGTCGTCCATACTTCAGTAAAAGCCCTTAAAGTTACTGTACCTTGTAACAAAGATTTAAAATCCGTTACATCAATTTCAAAACCTCTTGCCATAGTATGATTATCCACACCATAGGGTGTAATATACCTGCCCAATTCATACCACTCGCCGGAAGCCGGATCTTTTATCTGTATATGTGCATATACATCCCATGCTCCACAACCGCCACCAGGGCACCTGAGTTTTACATACATGTTTATCTTATTCACCAGGCTTACATCTGATGCCAAAGTATAATCATGTGAAGCTGATTGTGAGAGTCCTGTTCCGAAAGCCAATTGTTCACTTGCAAAAGTTGAATAGGTTTGTTGAATACCACCGGTGCCAGTTAACGCTACAGTTATAGTATTCGCATCCGTACTTTCAAATTTCACAGTGCCCGGCTTAACACCAAGTACAGTTGGAGAGAACCTAACATAAAATATTTTTCCTGTTGCAGCTGTAGCAGCATTAAGATTGAGTATGGAAGTAAAAGTTGTGTTGTCAAGAGACAAGGAATAATTTTCACTTGCTGTGATTGTAACATCGCCAGTTAAATGAGCGCCATTTATCTGCATACTCTTACTGGCAGATATTTGGCCAACTACGATGGTTCCAAAATCCTGGACCTGGTTTGAATTGGCAACAGTAATAGAAGGTAGCTCGGTTTCAGTATGATCCTTTTTACATGAAGTAATAGAAGTTATAAGCAATACTGAAAATACAGTGAGTGCATAGGAAATCTTACGTTTCATTATTAAAAATTTGATTGGTTTGAAGATTTTGATTGGGTGGCTAAATTAGTTCTTATTTGAAATATAACGCTATTTGTTCTGGATGGATATTTAAATATTAATTAGAGGCATTTGCCAAGACGTTAGATAAAGAAATGTTCAATACGCAACGTACAATATTCAATACTTAAGAATGAAAACAGGTGATTGTATTTCCTTGAACATTGTAAATCGCACGTAGAATATTGAAAATAGGATTAGGTAGAATAAGCGCATAGCCTTTACTAGCTTTGGTTAGCATTTTTA
>JBDTLP010000088.1:0-21989 GCA_039934735.1 Ferruginibacter sp.
TGTATTTAAGAGGCCTAAAATTCTCTTTTATGAAAACAAACTATACCCAGCAGGAAATTTTACTTTTTATTAAAACCCGTTTTTCTTCCAGGCACCTGGATAAGAAAGATGAAAATGGCAATGAAAGAAAACTTTCCGAAAAAGAATTATTGGAAGAAGCCTGTTGGAACGGTTTGATATGGGAAACATTACCCGAAATCTGTGAATGGGCCAATAACAGGTCGCTCACACTTTGGGCAATCAATGAAGCCGATACCTTTCTAGATCTTTTATTTGGTGAATTTAAAGACAGGGGAGAGAAAGCATTCTCCGTCAACCCATATGTTTTTATGCAGATACAGCATTTTAATTAATATAAAATAGTATGATCGCTTTTATTATTTCGCTGCTCTCTTTGGTTGTGCTTGTTTATTCTTTATTGATGATAAAGGATCAATCTACGCAGTAGTTTGTTTCTCTTGGGTTTTACCTTTGTGCTGGAATTAAAAATTAAGAATTAAAAATTATAAATGGAAGGCGTTCATGGAAATGGAGGTCTTTTTTTTATTAGAGTTTATACCTTTTCAAAAGGTGTAAACTCTAATAAAAAAAGCCTTCGTGCTCGTTATGCTGCGTTATTCAGTTTCCATAAATTCATTAGGAATAATTCCCGTCCATTCCAGTGCGGAGAACAAATATCGCCGATCTGATTTTGAGAAGTAAAATCTTCTATATCCATTAGAAATCACTCTTTCCATGCGATGAAAAATTGAAATCGAAAAGCTATGATTATCGATATCGTAAATTCTTACTGCCCCAGCAAGTAATTGTTCTGAAATTATGTGATCAAAATAATGAACATAAAATCCGGATAAATTTCTAACGCCATCTAAACTCACTTTTTTCAGTTCCTTTAATATACTACGACAATCTTTTTCAATGAAATTATTTGCCAGACCTCGATTGGCCATTGCTCTAACACTATCTTCATAAATGTAAATTATTGAGTGTTTACCGGATTTTACTTTAATAGACTTTCCAGAAGTGGAATTAGATGAAAGTTTAATTTCAACGAGTGTAGTGTCTGAATAAGGAAGAATATTAAACGTGTTTACGACTGTATCCTGGCTATAAGATATTACTGGGAAAAATATTAAAATGATTGCAAAAAAATTCTAATCATAACGAAACAGTTGTAAATATTAATTAGAAAAATGGTTTTGTTGTATTTATTAAAGAATAATTTACAGCTTCCTCAACTTAATCACAACCAACTTCGACACCGGCGTATTACTCTTCTCCGCCACACTACTTATCGGCACCAACACATTCGTCTCCGGAAAATAAGTTGCTGTACAACCTTTAGGTATCGGGTAGGGCACCACGATGAATTTATGGGCGACTCTTTCAATGCCATCAGTATTGTTATAAAGGTCAACCACATCGCCGCTTTTTAAATTACGGTTATTCATGTCTGCCTGGTTCATCATGATCACTCTTCGTTCATTGTAGATGCCGCGGTAACGATCATCCAGCCCATAAATGGTTGTGTTAAACTGGTCATGGCTCCTGATTGTCATCATCATCAATTCATCTTCTGCTAATATCGTTGGCTCAAAAACAGAAACAGTGAATTGTGCTTTTTGTGAAGCTGTATCAAAACTTCCTTCCCGGTTGCAATTGGGTAAATAAAATCCACCAGGCTTGCGTACACGTTCATTGTAATTCTCAAAACCGGGGATCGTTTTTTCAATATCATTCCTGATCGCATCATAATGTTGCAGGTATTTATCCCAGTTTATATTTGGCTTGTTTGTAAATGTTGCTTTGGCAAGTTTACACACAATAACAGGTTCACTTAATAAATGATCAGAAACAGGTTTTAATATTCCTTTGGATTGCTGTATCACACCCATCGAATTTTCGCAGGAAACAAACTGATCTTCGCCATTGACAAAATCCCTGTCGCTTCGGCCAAGCGTTGGCAATATCAATGCTTCTTCACCGTGTACAAGATGGCTGCGGTTTAGTTTTGTTGATACCTGTACCGTGAGCACACATTTTTGCAATGCAGCTGCGGTGTACAAAGTATCTGGTGTTGCTGAAAGAAAATTTCCACCCATGGCAAAAAAGAGCTTTGCATGGCCGTTATGCATGGCTTTGATGCTTTCAACAACGTCGTATCCGTGTTTTTGCGGGGGAGTGAAATTGAAATTCTTTTCGATTGCTTTTAATAATTCAAGAGAAGGGTTTTCAAAAATACCTACGGTGCGGTCTCCCTGTACATTACTGTGCCCACGTACAGGACAAGTACCTGCACCCGGTTTGCCAATGCTCCCTTTTAATAACAACAGGTTTACGATTTCTTTGATCGTATCAACAGCGTTCTTATGTTGCGTTAGTCCCATCGCCCAGCAGGCAATGATCTTCTTTTTATTTTTTAAAACAGCGGCTGTTTCTTTTATTTGTGCAAGATCAATTCCTGAATGCTTTACAAGTTCATCAAGATTTAGCTGGAGCAAATGTTTGATGAGGGCATTGGAACCTTCTGTTTGATGCTCTATAAAATCATGATCGAAAACAGTTCCGGGATCTTTTAATTCATTTTGCAAAAGCAATCGTTCGATCGCTTGTAGTAATGGCATATCGCCATTTAATCTTACAGGTAAAAAAATATCAGTAAGTGCACTGTCTATTCCTAAAATCCCTTTTAATTTTTGTGGATTGTTGAAACCCATCAGGCCTGTTTCCGGCAATGGATTAATGGAAATGATGATGGCACCATTTGCTTTTGCTTTTTGTAGAGCAGTAAGCATGCGTGGATGATTGGTGCCTGGATTTTGTCCAAGAATCATGATCACTTCTGCCTCATAAAGATCTTCCAGTTTTACTGAACCTTTTCCAATGCCCAATGATTCTCCCAATGCAACGCCACTGCTTTCGTGGCACATATTGCTGCAATCTGGTAAATTGTTTGTTCCATATTCACGAACGAAGAGTTGGTATAAAAATGCAGCTTCATTACTCGTTCTTCCTGATGTGTAAAAAATAGCTTCATCGGGAGATGACAATGAATTTAATGCCGTAGCAATTTTAGTAAAAGCATTTTCCCAGGAAATGGGTTGATAATGTGTTGCGCCTTTCGGCAAATACATTGGTTCTGCAATGCGTCCCTTTCTTCCAATTTCATAGTCGGATAATTTTGCAAGATCGGCCACAGCATTTTCAGCAAAGAAATCAGCTTTTAATTGTTTGGAAGTTGCTTCTTCTGCAACAGCTTTTGCACCATTCTCACAGTATTCAGCAATGCCACTGCGTTCATCATCCGGATCGGGCCAGGCACAACTTGGGCAATCGAATCCACCTTTTTGATTGAGTTTGTGCAATGCCTGCCATCCTCTAATAACACCTGCTTCACCAAATACCTGCCTGAAACTTTCCATCACAGCAGGAATACCTGCAGCTTTATTTTTTAATGGACCAAGTTTTAATCCTGTAAATATTTCCGGGTTTTCTGCTCCGGGAATTTCTGTATTACTTTCATTCATAGCTAACAGGTTTTGTTTGGATTTTGATAATTGTCACTTTGGTCTTCGGTTGTTTCATCCACACAGATAAAATCTTTTTCTACCAAAAGATAAAGGCTATCCGCTTCAGTTAGTTTCATCTTTGCTTCAAAACCAACCCTATTATTTTCGGGCCAGTCTTCAATTAGAAATTTCGGTATAAGTACAGTGATTTTATTATTGGCAAATGTTACAGACAATTCATTTCCTTCGTCAATAGCTTTTAATGCATAGATAAATTTATTTTCTATGAATAAGGTTTGTTCTTCGAGATAACCTGTTTTATCAAGCTTTGCAACTTCTGATCTTGATAATCTTAGCCTGACTGAGTTTCCTTTGATGCGTATTTTCATTTTATAATTATTTAAGCCTCACCCGACCTCACTCACAAGGGAGAGGCGCAGAAGTTCTAACAAAAAACAGGAGGAAAGGGTTCATTTATTATTATTATAATTTGACCAGGTTATTGAAACAAAATTTGTAGTTACGCCTGCAGCCTTTGAAAACCCGAGTACAAATTAAACCGTGAATCACGCAAAAAACCAATCAAAGTTATACCTGTTTCATTCGCCAATTCCACAGCAAGGCTTGAAGGTGCCCCTACAGCAGCGATCATTTTTATTCCAGCCATTGCCGCTTTTTGTACGAGTTCAAAACTTGCACGGCCGCTCAATAAAAGTATGTAGTTGTTTAAAGGCAATTCATTTTTCATCAATGCAGCGCCAATCAGTTTGTCGAGTGCATTGTGCCTTCCTACATCTTCACGCAGCATGATAAATTCCGCCTGCAGATTAAAAAGGGCGCTTGCATGAATGCCGCCTGTACTTTCAAAAATATACTGTTGCTTTCTAAGTGCGTCCTGTAAACCATATAACAGTTCCGCTTTGATACGGATAGTATCTTTTTCATTTCCATAAACAGACAATGTCCTGATCGCATCAATACTTGCCTTGCCACAAATACCACAACTTGATGTGCTGTAAAAATTACGATCTGTTTTGTTGAGTGCTGGTAAAATGTTTTCATGCAGTGTTACCATTATCCTGTTCTCATCAAAAGATAAATGCTTAATATCTTTTATAGATACATGATTTTTAATGATGGCTTCTGTAAATAAAAATCCTGCGGCAAGTTCTTCATCATTGCCGGGTGTGCGCATGGTGACGGAAATGTTTTTTTGCATGCGGCCATTGGCGGTACTGTAAGCGAGTTGGATCTCTAATGGTTCTTCAACAGCGACCTGGTCTTCTGTTGAAATTATATTATTGAGAGCAATTTTTTTAATATTTATCTGTGCCGACTGATTGGTTTGCATCTTTAAAATTAATGAACTTCTTTGTGAAAGTGTGGCAAAAAATACTATTGGAAATGTTAGTAAAAAAGAGGCTTTTTTTAACTACAGATAATGGAGTTTTTATATTGAGTTTCACAGAGTTTTAATAATTAATAAAAAAACTCCGTGAAACTCCATTTTAAAAACTCATTTAAACCCTGTGGTAAAAATCTGCTGACTATAATTTACTCAATTGTGTTTAATTGTTTTAACAGCTTCTATATATCCAGCTTCTGTATCTACACTTTCAATACTTTTCAAATTCTCCGGATAAAACTTAAAAGCATGATTATTTTTCAAAAAATATTGCAATGAATGTTCATTGTTTGCATGCATGTTTAAAATACTTTCCCTTGATTGATGATTGTAATATGACAGTAAAGGTTCATACAATAATGCTGATGAATTATAAAAAGCTGCTGCTGTTTCTATTCTTTGAAAAGAGTTTAAAAATTGCTCTAAATCATTACTTGTCAAAAATGGATAATCACATCCGATGATCAACAGATCTTTATCTGCATATTGATTGAAAGCACTAAGCAATGCTGCCATCGGCCCTATACTTTGATAAGCCGGAAGATCGATCATCGTTGAATATCCTGCATCAATTGTATTTGCCTGCAAATCATTACATGAAATAAATACTTTCTCACAATAGGGCAGGAGCAGTTTGTATAAATGATAGCATTGTGGCTGGTCATAATAGATAAGCATACTTTTATCTTTTCCCATGCGGCGGCTCATTCCTCCACATACCACAATGCCGTGAAGGCCGGTTATTTTTGTTTGATCAGGCATTTTTAATTAAATGTAAAATGTAAAATAATGAATGTAAAATGTAAAAGTGAAGCTTCTTTTTATTACAGAGTTTATAACTTGAAATACCCACTTTTACATTTTACATTTTGCATGCTGCATTTTACATTTACTGCCCTTGTTAATAGTGAAAAAAAAGTTCGTGAATTGTCAGTTTAGATGCTTATTTTTAAGGCCTAAAATGAAAAAAAATGAAGAAACTACTTTTTATTGTTTTTGCGGTGGCAGGTATAACTAACCTGGCTACTGCTCAACAGGCAAAGGTTAGCCCTACAATGGATCCGTTACCAACGAAGGCTGAATCTGCAAAAGCTACACAAACAAAATCCGCTGCTTCCGGAATGACCACTGCTCCTGTAGCTTCAACAAAGCAAGCTAAGCCAGCAACAAATAATACAGCTGCTTATAAGAAAGCGGGGCTTACAGATACTGAAATATCAGGTATCAATCAATCAATGGTTGAACTTGATAAAAAGAAAGCAGAAATCGAAAATAATAGTAAATTAACTCCGGAACAGAAAAAAAATGGCGTTGAAGCTGTTCAAGCTGAGCGTAATGCAGTACTTAGAAAATCAATGGGAGATGTAAAATATAAAACATTTACTATCCAGCAGGCACAAAGCCAGGGCAAAGCTAAACCAGCGAAAGCCGTGAAAGGTTAATTAGATTGTTTAAATATACAGCTTGATAAGAGCCCCGGTTTCGGGGCTTTTTTTATTTCTAAATATTGCCATCAATTGCCGTTGACTTAAGTTAAAGGCAATAGATGGCAATAAATGCCTCTCTAAACACGTAATTCTACGAAGTAACTCTACGATTCTTCAAAGTACAATCACCCTAAGTTTATCCTAATAGAAATAATTTGGATATAGTGGCGTTAACAATGGTAATATCCAATTACCGGTTCTATATCCAATGTCCATGAATCGAACTCTACTATCCTTATTCTTACTATTCAGCGTAGCTGCTTCAGCTCAACGTTCGACTAAACCTGTACGTGAATCACAGACAATTAGCCCTTCTTTATTAAATGTATCAGCAGAAAATCCACAAACATGGGTTGAAAAAGAAGCTTATGTAAATGGCTTTGCAAGGGTTTTGAGTAATGGTAAATTTTCTTTTCTTGATAAAGCAGGCAAGCTTATTACAGCAGTGCAATTTGAAGATGCAAGAAATTTTGTAAATAAGCTGGCTGCAGTTAAGAAAGATTCCAAATGGGGATTTATCAACGAAACCGGTAAGGTTGTCATTCCTTTTGAATACGAGATCGTTTATGATTTCAAAGAAACAGTTACAGCAGTTTTTACAAATAAAAAATGGTTGCTTATCAATTCAAATGCAGTTGTAATTAAGCAACTGGATATTTCTGTTTTTTATGGTTTCAATAATGGAAAGGCTAGGATCATAAATGACAACAGAACAGGCATCATGAATACACTGGGAGAAATTACTTATACAGGTGAAATAGACCGGCCAAAACAAAAAGTTACAAGAACTAATTCAACGCCAGTTAGCAATGTTTTTTCTCAATGTCCTGATAATATTGATTTCGAAAATGGCAATTTCAACAACTGGAATTGCTTTACAGGATATGCCGATTCAGTTGGAAATACAAATGTGATCACTGTTGCTCCTTCAGCACCTATACTAAACCGTCATAGGATTTACGGCAGATCTACACCATCAGCTATTGATCCGTATGGTTTGTTCGCAACAAATCCTCCGGATGGAAGTAATTTCGCTGTGAAACTTGGAAACACCAGGATAGGTGCTGAGGCTGAAAGGATTCAATACGTTGTACACGTACCCGCCAACGATAGTAATTTCTCCATTAGGTATGATTATGCTGTTGTTTTCCAGGATCCTGGACATACTGCATGGACACAGCCCAGATTTACCGCAAAGCTTTTTGATTCTGCTGCAAATGCGTACATTGATTGTGCGTCTTTTGAGTATATATCCACGTCAAGTCTTCCTGGTTTTGCTATGTCGCCCATTGATAGTTCTGTGATTTTTAAAAACTGGGCCAGTGTTTTTATAAGCCTGAGGGCACATGCCGGTCAAACATTATACCTTGAATTTACTACTGCCGATTGCGTAAGAAGGGGCCATTGGGGTTATGCTTATGTAGATGTTGAAAGCACTTGTAGCCATGTGATCGATATGAACTACGAATGTGAAACAGGTATCGCAACATTAAATGCACCTCCGGGCTTTCAAACTTATAATTGGTGGAACCAAAATTATACAACTATCCTGGGCACCGGGCAAAATGTTGTTTTAAATCCTGCGCCGCCAAACAATAGTACGATATGGCTTGAGATGATCCCATTCAATGATTTTGGTTGCAGGGATAGTATGCCGGTTACGATTAGCAGCACTTTTACACCACATTTTGATGTATCGGAAAACGTAGGCATCTGTGCACCTCATAGCTTTACTTTTTATAACAGGGATATGCCTGCGTCTTCTGTAAGCTGGGATTTTGGCGATGGCAGCCCTGAAGGAACCGGCGATACCATTACACATACTTATCTATTACCTGGTACTTATACAGTAACAATGAATGTTATACTCGTAAGTGGATGTAGCGGCGTTTACCAGGCTACCGTCAGGGTTATAAATCCAACGGGAACTTTTGATTATTCCGGCGGAAATTTCTGTAACAGCACTACTGTTAATTTCAACGCTACCATGTCGCATGCTGATACACTTGTTTATAATTTTGGAGATGGGAATTCAACTACTACAAATCAAACCAGCATTTCTCATTCTTATTCATCAGCAGGTATTTATATTCCTGGCCTTACATTAATTTCTAACCAGGGTTGTAATATTGTTTTACCAGGAACTGATACCATCAGGATAGAAATCCTGCATCCTGATTTCTCTATAAATGAAACCAGGAATTGCGGATTTACAGTTGTTGATTTCAAAGATATTTCTACCTCATACTTTGGTGTTGCAAATGCTTCATGGCTTTTTGATGATGGCACAACTGCAACAGGAACCAATGTGAGCCACACTTATACTGCTACAGGAACTTATCCTGTTCAATTAATAATTACTGGTGTGAATGGTTGTATAGATTCAATTACACAGCAGGTACACGTTGTAGTGAATAATGTACCGTTTGCTGCAATAAGTGGCCCTGCATCAGTGTGTTTGCATACTCCAGCAACTTTTACAAGTACTACTGTTTCAGCAGATGTGATTAATACTTTAGAATGGACTGCCTCTGATAACAGCACAGGATCAGGCGCAACTTTTACCAATGAATTTTTACAACCAGGTACTTATACGGTTCAACTTGCTGCCGGTACGGTAAACGGTTGTTTTGATACAGCAACCGTACAAATAACAATCAACCCTGCCATTGATATGGTTCAACCTTCGAACATAGAAATATGCGATGGTTCAATCATACCTACCATCGCATTCAACAGTGCAACAACCGGAACAACTTATACATGGACGAACGATGATCCTTCTATAGGCTTAGCATCAAATGGTACGGGTGATATCACTTCATTCACTGCTACAAATATCACACTGCTTCCTGTAACTGCTACCATAACGGTTACGCCAAACGGCAATGGCAGTTGCCCGGGTTCTTCAAAAACTTTTACGATAACTGTTTCGCCAATACCAACGATAGCGCAACCAGCAAATCAAACAGTTTGTAACAGGGGCGCCACTGATCCTGTTGTAATCAACAGTTTTACCAGGAACACAAATACAGTAACTTTTAACTGGACAAATGATCAGCCGGGAATTGGTTTGGCAGCAAGTGGTACAGGAAATATTGCTTCATTCACGGCGATCAATAGCAGCGCATTCCCGGTAACAGCAACAATTACTGTTTCCATGGTTTCAAGCAACGGATGTCCGGCTGTTCCGCAAACATTTACAATAACGGTTAATCCAACACCGGATATGACACAGCCTGCTGGCCAGGTGATATGTAATCTTACCAATACAAATACAATTATTTTTGAAAGTACTGTAAGTGGTGCTGCTTATAGCTGGACAAACAGCCAGCCTTCTATCGGCCTTGCAGCAACAGGAACAGACAGCATTGCATCATTCAATGCAATCAACAATAATACATTGCCTGTTACTGCAAATATTACTGTATCTGGTTTGTCAAATGGTTGTCATGGTACTCCGGCTTCATTTAGCATCGTAGTTAATCCTACACCTGATGTAAATCAACCTGCTGATCAATCTGTATGTACTGGTCACCCAACAACTGTTGTTGATTTTACCGGTGCAGTAGCTGGAACCATATATAACTGGACGAATAATATTCCATCAATTGGTTTACCTGCTAACGGTTCTGGTGACTTGCTTTCTTTCAATCCAAATAACAGCAGTAATACAAATCTTGTTGCATCAATTGTTGTTACGCCTTCGGCAAATGGTTGTACAGGTACACCAAAAACTTTTGCAATAACTATTTTTCCAACACCGGGTATGATCCAGCCTTTGAATCAATATCAGTGTAATGGGGAACAAACTGCAGCAATGACATTTATCAGCCCGGTTGCCGGCGTGAATTTTACCTGGACAAACAGTTTACCTTCTGTAGGTTTAGCTGCAAGTGGCGCAGGAAACATTCCTTCTTTTACAACCATTAATAATACAAGCCAGACCATCGTTGCTGCAATAACTGTAACAGCATCTACCAATAATTGCCCGGGTATTCCAAAAACATTTTTTATAACGGTTGATCCTACGCCGGATATTGCACAACCTGCTAATCAAACAGTTTGTAGTGGAGAAACAATTACTGCAACTGCTTTTGTAGGGTCAGTAATTGGTACAACGTATAGCTGGATAAACAGTGCTGTCAATATTGGATTAGCGGCTAATGGTAATGGTGATATTCCATCATTTATTGCAACAAACAATACACACTTCCCAATAACAGCCATCATACAGGTAACAGGCTCTGCGAATAGTTGCGGCAGCGTGGTAAAAGTATTTACAATAACGGTGAATCCTTCACCAGCAATAGATGAACCCGATAATATGATTGTGTGTAATAAAGTTGCCACTACAGTCATCCCGCTTTCAGGGCCGGTAAGTGGCACCGTTTTTACCTGGAAGAACAATACGCCTTCAATAGGATTAGCGATTACTGGTTCAGGCGATATTCCATCTTTTACTGCGATTAATAATACAAATGCGCCAGTTATAGCAACGATCATCATTTCAGGAATGAATGTTACCTGTGGTGCGGTGCTTGATACAATGACAATAACAGTAAATCCATCTGCTGCTGTACAAGCCAGCAATGATCAGAATGTTTGTGCAGGCAGTATCGTTCAATTATCAGCAACAGGTGCAGCACAATATTCATGGAGCCCGGCAACAGGATTAAGCTGTGTTGATTGTGCGAATCCGACAGTAACACCAACAGATTCTATTATGTATAAAGTGAAAGCGATCAGTGCGCTTGGATGTTCGGGATATGATTCTGTATTATTGATTGTTAGAAATCCATTCCAGATGCGCACGCCGCCAAATGATACCATTTGCACCGGCAGGTCGGTAAATTTAAGTGCATCGAATGCAAATACATATATATGGTCACCTGCAACAGGTCTTGATCATGCAAACATTGCCAATCCTACAGCTACACCAACGGTTACTACACATTACCAGGTTGTTGGTTATGATGCTTATCATTGTTTTACGGATACTGGTCATGTAACAATTGCAGTTGGCCCAACCCCAACAGTACATATTGGTGGAAACCAGACGATGATCAATGGTGCGCCAATAACGTTTAATCCTACCATACAAAACGGCCCGATCGTTCAATATAGCTGGACTCCTGCTGCGGAACTAAGTTGCAGTGATTGTCCTTCGCCATCAACAACCATTCATAACAATACAGCCTATACGCTTACAGTTGTAAACAGTTTTGGTTGCTCTGCAGTTGATAGCATTTTTGTTACTGCCTTCTGTGAAAAAGCAGAAGTGTTTGTACCAAATGCATTTACACCTGACGGAGATGGATTGAATGATGTATTGGTGATCCGTGGAAGTGGTGTGCATGTAAAATCATTCCGTGTGTTTAACCGCTGGGGTGTATTGATTTTTGAAAAACAAAACTTTAGCCCGAATGATATTAAATATGGCTGGGACGGAAAGGTGAGGGGCGTAGCCGCAACTCCTGATGTATATGTTTACACAGCTGAAGTTGTTTGTGATAACGGTTCAGTGTACACGTATAAAGGAAATACAACGATCCTAAAATAATTGATCCATGAAACCTTACAAACTTACCTTACTACTGTTTCTTTTTATATCGCTTGCAAAAACCTCCTTTTGCCAGGATGTAAACTTTTCACAGTTCTATGATCTTCCTTTACTAAGAAATCCTGCACTTGCAGGTATTTTCACAGGCGATGTAAGGATCACTGCTGCATACAGAAATCAATGGGAAAGTGTAACAACTCCTTTTCGTACGATGGCCCTTGGAATAGAATTAAAAAGACCTTTAGGAGACAACGGAGATTTCTTTACTTACGGAATTCAAATTACAAAAGATATTGCTGGCGATTCAAAATTGAGTAGAACACAAGTTTTTCCTGTGATTAATTATCACAAATCTTTGAGTTCAGAAAAAGCTTCTTATTTATCTGCGGCTTTTATGTATGGTCCGGTTATGCAGCAATTTGATCCATCGAAACTAACATTCGACGACCAGTTTATTGGAGGAACGTACAGTTCAACAAATCCAACACACCAGACTTTCAGCAATACAAAATTAACTTACTGGGATCCTGCTGTGGGCTTATGTTATAGCAATGTAGTTGGACAAGCTACCAGTTATTATGTTGGTGTAGGGTTGTTTCATTTTACAAAACCAAAAGTTGCTTTTCAAAAGCAGAATGATATCTCTTTAAATATGAAATACGTGGTAAACGCAGGTTTTTCTGCACCACTGAATGATGTGAACAGGGCAGTTTTTTATGCTGATTATTTTTCGCAGGGCGGAAGCAGCCAGGGGCAAGGCGGCATGATGGTCACGCACGATCTTGATCAAAGAGATGATGAAACAAAACTAAGTATTTCTGCAGGATTATTCTATCGTTATAAAGATGCATTCATACCCGTTATAAAATTAGATTGTTACCAAATGAGCCTGGGTATGACCTATGACGTAAATACAAGCAAATTAAAAGCTGCATCCCAGTCCCGTGGCGGATTTGAACTAACGCTTTCATATAAAGCCTTTAGCCATCGCCGCAATAGTTCGGCTGATATGGTGAGATGCCCACACTTTTTCTAATTTGGAAATTTGGAAATTTGACAATTCGGTAATGACAGCATTTTTAATTTCCAAATTTCCAAATTGGCTAATTTCCAAATTGATTCTTACCTTCCATGAATGAAGCATTTCAAGTTCTATTCCAAAGAAGATATTTTATCTCTGACAAAAGTTCGCAAGTTTGAAACAAAGCTTGGAGAAAGGATCCAATATTTAAAAGCAGGAGCCGATTGGCCAGAGGTATTGTCACAGACCAAAGCAAAGTATGTGCTAATCGGTATACCTGAAGATATTGGTGTAAGGGCTAATTATGGCAAAGGAGGTGCAGATACTGCATGGCTTCCTTTTTTATCTGCTTTTTTAAATACACAAAGCAATGATTTTTTAACCGGAGAAGATATTCTGTTGCTGGGCCATTTTGATTTTGGTGATATTAAATACCTGATCGATAACAATGCTTATAACCAGGAAGAATTGATAGATGCTTATCGTCATGCTGTAAATATCATTGACGAAGAAGTAGAGAATATGATGAAACTGATTGGGGCAGCAAAAAAGATTCCGGTTGTAATTGGTGGTGGCCACAACAACGCATACCCGATCATAAAAGGGGTTTCAAAAGGTTTGCATAAAGCAGAAGTTATTCCCCTTGCACAATTAAATTGTATCAACTTGGATGCACAGGCCGACTTCAGGCCGACAGAAGGAAGGCATAGCGGCAATCCTTTTAAATATGCAGAAGAAGATGGCTTTCTTGGTAAATATTGCATCATTGGTTTACATGAAAGTTATGTCCAGCAAAACGTACTCACAGATATTCATGAGAATCCATTTGTACAATACATTAGTTACGAAGATATTTTTATTCATGAAAGAAAAAATTTCATCCAGGCTGTTGCACATGCAACTGGTTTTACGGAAGATACCATGACAGGCATTGAACTCGATCTTGATTGTATCGAACACGTACTCAGCAGCGCCTGTACACCTTGTGGTATTACACCTTTGCGGGCAAGACAATTCATCAATTTTGCTGCAACAGATTCTAAAGTTGCCTATCTCCATATCAGCGAGGGTGCGTGCCAGTTAGCAGATGGGAGAAAAGATGATACTACAGGAAAATTGATTAGTTATTTGGTTGCTGATTTTATTAAAGCGAATACGAAATAGGTTTAACGTTTAAGTCGTTTAACATTTTAAACAACTTAAACAATAAACGATTTATACAAAAAACAAAGCCATCCCGTTCACGGAATGGCTTTTTAATTATAAACATTTATCAGGTTTATTCAGGTGAAAGGTATTGTGCATAAGCATATCCTTCTTCACCATCTTTTGTTTTAATCTTCCACCAACTGTCATCTGTTTTTTCTACCAGGGTAACAATTTCATTGTGCGCTGCTTTTCCTACAATAGGAGCTTCTGTACTGGGTGTGCTCCTGATGTTAAGATTTGTTGAGTCGGTCGTTACTTTTAATTGGGCGCCTGCATCTGCTTTAATGTCAATGTTCATCATAAGGTCGCCGCTTGCCATATTGGGATCTATTTTATCATACATTGCCCAAAGTGCATCATAATCAGCAGTGCTTTTTGCTGTGCCGCTTACATGTAAAGTGCCATCCTTTTCAGCTACCGCTAAATTAGCAACTCCCATTGTATTGGCAGTTTGTAATAACTCGGCGTATTTATCTTGTAATGCCATAATATTTATTTTAAAGTTTTATGAAAAATTATTTATCAGTTAATTTACTTACATCCGATTTTACTTTTGCAGCAGCAAGCATTTGCATGATCTTCATCCTGTTTGCTTTTGTTACTGCTCCGGTAAGAATGGCTTTGTCTGCATCAAATGTAACCGTAACATCTTTGATATCTTTTAATCCGTCTTTTACTTTTTGTTGAGTAGCTTCATCCAAAGTGGTGGTTAATGAGGCTGGGGCAGGAACCACAACAACTGGGGGAGGAGGGGTTACTGTACAATTATTTATTACAGATTTTACACCTTTTACTCCTGCAGCCGTTTTTTCAGACATCGCTTTGCTTGCATCATCTTTACATTCACCAGTTATTGTAGCCACACCATCATTTACTTCCACCATTGTGGTTGACGTTTCAGGTACAGCTTTTAATGCCGTTTCAATGGCTGCTTTCACATCTGCATCTTTGGGCTTACAACTAACAAGACTGATTGTGGCCATCATGGCAACTGCCAGAAAGATTTTTGAAATTTTCATTGTTTGAATTTTTGATTTGTGTTTGAATAAATATGATAAAATAAATGTAAAGCAATTAACTACATCAGCAACATTTTTTTTATTATAAACAGTTTAGTCTGCCTCCATCAACAGGTAAATTAATTCCTGTAATATAGGCTGCGGCAGGGGAACACAGAAATGCCACGGCAGCACCAAACTCTTCAGGCTTGCCAATTCTTCCAACAGGTATTTCTGCTTCCAATTCTTTTAAAACCTGTTCTTCGCTTTTACCAGAATCTGCAGAACGTTTTTTTACAACATAATCTGCTCTTACTGTTTTTGTAAAACCAGGTAGTACATTGTTTATAGTAATACCAAATGGAGCTACTTCTGTTGCCAGTGTTTTGCTCCAACTGGCAACTGCTCCACGAATTGTATTGCTAACTGCAAGTCCGGGTATTGGTTGTTTAACGGATGTTGAAATAATATTGATGATTCTTCCGAAGCCAGCAACTTTCATACCCGGTATCAATGCTTTTGCCAAAACATGATTGCATAAAAGATGATTGTTGAATGCCTGTAAAAATTCTTCTGTTGTCGCATTCATTACAGTTCCACCTGCAGGGCCGCCGGTATTATTTATAAGTATATGTGCGAGCTTACCTGCATCAAGAAATGAATTAATGGCTGCAATCACATTATTTACATCTGCAAAATCAGCAATAAGATATTCATGCTTTTGTCCTTTGGAAACATCCAGCAACTTTACCGCTGATTGCAATTTTTCTTCATTGCGTGCAACCAAAACAACATGGGCGCCCAGCAAAGCAAGTTCAACTGCAGTTGCAAATCCAAGTCCCTGTGTGCTGCCGCAAACGAGGGCTGTCTTTCCGGAAAGATCAAGATTCATAGTAGAAAATTTTGAACGAAATTAGTCAATAGTGGTGAGTGAATGGGTGAATAAGTGAATGAGTCAATAGGTGAATATAAAATGTAGTTCAAAATATAATCAGCCATTCACTCATTGACTTATTCACTTATTCACCCTTTTCAACATCCCCGTCGAATGAAAATTATTCGGATTAATCACTAAATCCTCATTCAGTATTTTTTTCGCATCAGTAAGATTGCCGGAAATGATATAGGCATTTGCAAGAAATTGTCTTGACGGAATTAACCAGTCACGCGGCTCATCATAGATCAAATTATCTTCAGCTACAACTGCTTCTTTAAAAAATGCAATGGCTTCTTTGTATTTTTTTTCTTTTAAAGCGATGGTTCCTTCCAGCATTTTTTTACCAACCATCATTTGATCGGCAGGTTTGTTGAAAGGAGCATTCACTACCTGCATATCAGGATTATTCATCGATACTGTAAGTGCGTCCAATTCTTTTTTTGCTTCCGGAATTTTTCCTGTTTCAGCATAAGCAAGCCCTTTGCCCCATACCGAAAGTGAATAAGCAAAAGCCCATGCTGATGGTAATTCCGGGCCTGTTAACAATTCATCCCATTTGCCATATTGAACCTGTGCCATCAAGGGCATCATATAAATATACTGTATCAAATTACCAACGGGTTGTGGCATTGATAAGAATGATGTATCAAAACTGGCAGAAACTTCTTTTGCAGCTTTCAACGCAACTGAATAATCACTCAACATCATGGCACAAGCTGCTTTCATGTGCAGGTTGTGTATCACGTACAAAGGAATATTATTCACAACATCAGGATACAGCGCAAAGTATTTATTGTATCCATTGATCGATTTATCATTTACATCAATACCTGTTTGATATCTACCTGTACGAATGTAAATATGCGAAGGCATATGCACCATGTGTGATACATCAGGCATCATCGTCTCAAGTCTTTTTGCACTGGCAAGCGCACGTTCAGGATTGGGAGATGCTTCCGACATGTGAATATGATAATGATTCAAACCTGGATGTTCAGGATATTTCTTCAATGCAGTCTCAATTACGATTAAAATTTCGTCTGTCCACGGCTCAGCTTCACCGTTATGTTTCCAGTAATCCCATGGATGTTGCAGCATACGGGCATCTGCATAGAGTGCACTTATATTCGCATCTTCTTTACCAAATTGATTGTAGACTTTCTGCATGGCAACTGAATAATTTTCATTGAGTACTTCCCTGCTCATTGTTGAATCACCTGTATAACGAACCACCATTGCATTAACCAATGCTATTTCTTTATCGCCCGACAAAGTAGAAAATTGTTTTGCTTTCTTAGCCGCAACTTCTGCATCTGCTGCTGCGGCATAAGCATAATCATTAATATTAGGCCCATAAGCCAATGCCTGTCCCCAATAGATCATCGCATTGGTTGAATCAAATGTTGCTGCTTTTTTAAAAGAACCCAGTGATTCTATAATATGAAATGCATAATACATATTGATGCCCTGGTTAAAATAAAAACGGGCACTGTCACTGGCCGTATTAATATTCCAACGATAACTGCCCCAACCTGGAAGTGGTTTCATCGCAATGCCAATGCTATCTGCATTCAAAAAATTCCAATCAGGTGAACAATGAATGATGAATTTATTTTTATAAACTTCCTGCCGGGAAATGACGCTGATCTTTTTTATAGTTTGTTGACTTGCCTTCCTGAATCCCAATATGATAACCAGTGCAAGTATCGTTTCAAGTATCAATATTTTTTTATTCATATCTCACGATTTTGGATAAGAAAGATATTTATTTTTTCTAATAGAAACTGAATTGCCACTGATTCTCTGTTTTTTTGTCTGGATTGTGATTTAAATGATTTCCTGAAAGGCTATGATTTTACCATCCATTTATTAACGGCTGGAAAGAATCATCATGGTTTTCATTTCATCAAAATAATCAAGGTTTAAACAATTTTACGCACATATTCCCACAAATTGTGGATAAAAGATCAAATATGAAAATGCCTGCATTCATTTATATTCGCAGCACTGAAAAAAACGCTGGACTGGCTGAAACACTACAAGGGAGAACGATTGCAATGTTTTGTAAGAATAAATGCCTGTAACCTCATTCATTTTTTCATCCGTTCAGCAACAATACTTAGTAAAAAATTATGGCAGAAAAAGATTTATTTGAATATACGGAAGCCAATATCCGTAGCCTCGATTGGCAGGAGCACATTCGCCTGCGCCCGGGCATGTATATTGGAAAATTAGGCGATGGCAGCAGTCCGGATGATGGTATTTATGTATTGCTGAAAGAAGTGATCGACAATTGCATTGATGAACACACCATGGGTTATGGTAAACATGTAGATGTACTGATCGATGGCAAAACAATTACGGTTCGTGATTATGGCCGTGGAATCCCATTGGGAAAAGTGGTGGATGTAGTTAGTAAAATGAATACAGGCGCCAAATACGATAGCAAGGCTTTTCAAAAAAGTGTGGGACTGAATGGTGTTGGCACAAAAGCAGTGAATGCATTGAGCAATTATTTTAAGGTTACCGCTTACCGTGAGGGCAAAGAAAAAACAGCAGAGTTTGAAAGAGGCATTCTAAAAAAAGAACACAAAGAAGCATCCACCAAAGAAGATAATGGCACATTCGTAACATTCATTCCCGATGAAAGTATTTTTAAGAACTTTCATTTTGTACAGGAATACCTCGACAATCAATTCTGGAATTATTGTTACCTGAATGCAGGTTTGGTCATGAACCTGAATAATAAAAAGTATGTCAGTAAGAATGGACTGCTTGATTTGTTGCAACGCAAGACAAATGAAGATGAGATCCGTTACCCAATCATTCATTTAAAAGGAGAGGATATTGAATTGGCATTGACGCATGAGAATGCATATGGAGAAGAATATTACAGTTTTGTAAATGGACAGTTCACTACACAAGGTGGAACACACCTTGCGGCATTTCGTGAAGGATATATAAAAACGATCCGTGATTTTTACAAAAAAGATTATGATGCTTCTGATATTCGTGGAAGTATTTGTGCAGCTATTTCTGTAAGGGTACAGGAGCCGGTGTTTGAGAGCCAGACAAAAACAAAATTAGGTTCACAAACTGTTTTTGAAGGCGGACCAAGCATGAAAAATTTCATAGGAGATTTTCTTGCAAAAGAGTTGGATAATTTTCTTCATCGCAATCCAACAACAGCAGAAGCATTAAAGCGCCGCATTGAACAAAATGAACGTGAGCGCAAAGAACTCGCCGGAATAAAAAAACTTGCCAATGAAAGAGCAAAAAAAGCAAATCTTCATAATAAGAAATTAAGAGATTGCAAGTTTCATTACAATGATGAACCAACAGGTAAAGACAAAGACAGCATTGTTGAGAAACAAAAAGAAAGTACTATTTTCATAACGGAAGGTGATAGTGCAAGTGGTTCCATTACAAAATCTAGAAATGTAAATACCCAGGCAGTTTTTAGTTTGCGAGGTAAGCCGCTTAATTCATTCGGCCTCACAAAAAAAGTGGTGTATGAAAATGAAGAATTCAATTTACTACAACATGCGTTGAATATTGAAGAAGGTTATGAAGGTTTGCGTTACAATAATATTGTTGTTGCAACAGATGCTGATGTTGATGGCATGCACATTCGTTTATTGTTATTGACATTCTTTCTGCAGTTTTTTCCTGACCTGGTAAAGAACGGCCATGTTTATATTTTAGAAACACCTTTGTTTCGCGTAAGAAATAAACAGGAAACGATCTATTGCTATGATGAAGAAGAAAAGCAGGCTGCCATGAAAAAACTGGGAACAAAGCCAGAGATCACTCGTTTTAAAGGACTCGGTGAAATAAGCCCCGAAGAATTTGCCCGTTTCATCGGCCCTGATATAAAACTCGATCCGGTTATCATGGAAACAGGCGAACACGTTCAGAATTTGCTCGAATATTACATGGGAAAAAATACGCCACAGCGGCAGGATTTTATTATTGATAATTTGAAAGTGGAGTTAGACTTTGTAGAGGATGTTGCCGTTGTGCCGAATTAAAAATTAAGAATTAAAAATTAATTATTTTTTTGGATTGGATTTTTTTATGAACATTCAAAGATTACAAACTCATTAATTTTTAATTCATAATTTTTAATTTGAATTGCGAAATAAACAAATCATCATTTTAATTTAAAAGACCAAACAAAACAAACCAATTCAAAAAATGATTCACATAGTTTTCAATGAGGCAGATGTAAAAGTACTGGAAGAAGCAATCAAATTAGATGAGACCCTTAAGGGAGACGTGATCCAAATCAAAGACGATTTTGCAGTTGGCCCACTCAATGACATATACATTGGCGATGGAATGAACGCCCGCAAAGAATGGTGGCGTGAAGTATTGCAGGGCGGTGATTATAATGGTAGTGTGGACAGTGGCGAAGTAGATGATACCAAAACAGTTGCAGAATTAGTCGGCACCATGCGCCGCAATGAAGAAGAAAAAATCTGGATTTGGGCCGCACAAAACAAACACGATGTAAGCGGTTATTACTGGTTGCTGAATTATATGAAAGAATTCCAGGGAAGGGTTTTTATTTTATACCTGAATAATCTTCCTTTCATCAATGAAAAAGGAAATATTTTTTATCCAAACTGGCTGCATGAAATTCCTGCGAAAGAATTTTTAAAAGCAAAAAAACTTTCCAGGGAAATTACATTGAGTGAATTTGAAGTTGATCCTGATGAGTGGACAAAAATATGCCATGAGAATAGAGGTATCCGTTTACTGGAAGGCGGAAAAAAACTGGAGCAAAAGGATTATGACTTTTATGATACGGAATTGAAAAAATACATAACAGCTGATTGGCAAAAAGCATCCAAGATCATTCACAATTATTTAAGCAAATCAAAACAAACAACGGGCGATGCATATCTTTTGTGGAGATTGAAAGTGATGATTGCACAGGAGATGTTTGATGTACAGGGAAAAGTTGCTAACATGAAAGATTTTGAATTGAAAGTAAAAGCAGCAGCCGTACAACAATAGCCTGGACACAATAAAGAAATTTCATTACTCATCATTCGATATTAATAAAATAGATTTCTTTATATGAAAAGTATACTCAGGCTGGAAGAATTAATGATGTTTTTATTATGCGCCTGGTTTTTATATTTTTTCGGAGCAGCCTGGTACTGGTATTTGTTGATGTTGATAGGGCCGGATATTAGCATGCTCGGTTACTTAGCAGGAAATAAAGTTGGAGCAGTATTATACAATCTTTTTCATCATAAAGGAATTGCGATTGCTTTGATCATTGCCGGAATTCGATTAAATAATATGATGCTGACTTTTACAGGAATAATCCTGTTTGGCCATTCCAGTCTTGATCGGTTTGCAGGATATGGCTTAAAATATTTTGAAGGATTTAAGTTTACGCATCTTGGTAAGATAGGAAATAAGGGATAAGAAATTTGAAATAAGGAATAAGAAAATAAAGCAGGCTCTGATTAGATTTAATGTTACTCTAATTGGAAACTCTAGCCCCTCTCCTTTGTCGAAGATCCCGATGATTTCGGGAGAGAGGGGTTGGGGTGAGGTTGGGAAAAATGTTTGTTAGCAGAGATAAGAAATAAAATTCAAAACGAGATACGAATAACGAGAAACCAGAAACGGAATTATATGGCTAAGAAAATTAAAGAAGAATATACTCATAGTGATACAGGCGTAAGTGGCCAATACAAAACATGGTTTCTCGATTATGCCAGCTATGTAATATTAGAGCGTGCGGTTCCTGCTGTTGAAGATGGATTGAAACCGGTGCAACGCCGCATCCTGCATGCAATGAAAGAAATGGATGATGGCCGTTTTAATAAAGTGGCCAATA
>JBDTLP010000089.1:0-21715 GCA_039934735.1 Ferruginibacter sp.
TGTCCTCACCGACCACTCCCGATGTCTGAACCGTTTAAATAAGATCGCCTTCGCCAGGCCGGGTATTTTCTTTAGCCAGGTATCGGCTCCAGGAAAATACCGTACAACCTCACCCCCAACCCCTCTCCGAAGGAGAGGGGAGATCGTCCTAAGTATGATTGGAGCATTGACTGGCAATCTTTGTATTAAATAAGATGCGCCTTCGGCAAGGCCTGGTCGAGCAATGAGTCAAAGCAGCGCCCTTGTTTCAACAGATCATCTACAACCGGGGCTCTCCTTTGGCCCCCGTAGTCGGTGTCCTCACCGACCACTACCGATGTCCACTGCCTCATGCCTCACGAACCGAAATTGATTCAAGCAGCGCCCTATTTTCAACAGATCATCAACAACCGTCGCTGCCCATTTTTTTCCTTTGGTGCACGATGAACACAAGGAGCAACCTTACTTCCAGGATGATCTACCGCTATCCTCCATAAGTTTCCTGGGCCTAAGCTGATGGGGCTTGCACCTGTTTTAGCCTGGTAGTGTAAATCATAGAAATGTTCACTTAAAAATGATTCAAAACTTTCATCTGATTTACCATGTAGCTTTTTAAGTTCATCACGTATTTCGGGAACAAGCACTTTTTGTATGGCTTGTGCATTTGGTAATAGCTCACTTGGCTTGCCATAGTAAGTGCATAAAAAAGTATCAACCGGTACCGGAGAGCGATCTACATGAAAAGAATAAACATCGGTTGAAAAAAACGGGTACGCATCATCTCTTTCATAGTATCTTATAAGATTAAGGATTGGAGATGCACCATGCGCTTTCAACAGCTTCAGATCATTTAAAAGAATCTCACGGGCAAGGTTACCCTGTTCACTTAAAGATAGACTTTGAAGTCCCTCCTCTTCAAGTACCTGTATATTTCCATTTAATGCTACCATATTAACAATCTCAGAAAAATCACCTACTAGTTTGCGGGACCAGCAAATGGCATTTACTTCTCCATGAAAAGGCATAGAAACAAGGTCTTGAAAATTCGTGACACATTGAATTTGTTGTTCAGCATGTAATAAATTGATCATGGTATGTGTATTGGCATTTTAATATGACCTACATCTTTCATATCGCTAATCAATAGGCTATCCTTAGTCTCCGATTAAGGATCAATTCAAAATAAGAAATAAATGTCGAAAAGACCTATAAGGTTTTAAAAACCTTATAGGTCTTTTTAAGACTTGTGATAGTTAAGGATAATTTTTCCATCCATATTTTAAAAAGTAGTTAACGCATGTTTCTTAAAGTAAATGAAATTCAAAGTAAACAGGAACATGATCTGAAATTGTTCTTGCTTCCTTTAAGGATTCGAATGATTTATAAAAAGGAATTATTCCGGCATTGACTTTACCTATTTTATTTTCGTTGTAATAAAAATTGTCGAATTCTGATGCAAGACATTCATCATCGTTACACTCCATTTTCAAACTTGTTTTTTGATTTTGTAAAGCAGAAGCATATCCCATTTTTCTCAGCGGAATAAAAACGGTATGGCTTTGCGGACAATTAAAATCGCCACAAAACATCAGGTTCAACAAAGGGTATTCAGCCGGTAGAAACTTAAAGTATTTTATTTCAGTTTCAGGTTGTTTGCTTTTTGTTATAGCATGAAAATTCACAAGTGTGAATTCCTTTTCACCAAAACGAAATGTAGCATAATAAGGCTCCTTGTCTATCTCCTGATTATAAATTTCTTCCAGCCAGGCTTTATTGATTTTTTTCACCCTGGATGTTTGCCAGATAAATGCATAACGTTCCGTTTTATAAGAGCTGCTGAAAGTGGGGTCGCTGGTAGTATAATCCCATTTTGCACCCATATTATTTAATGCTTCACTTAATCTTGCCACCGCCTGTGTTCCTCCATAGCCTGCCACAACTTCCTGGATAGCGATGATATCTGCGCTCTTCAATGTGTTCGCAATGAATGCTATTTCTTCGTCACTTTTTGTTTGGCCAAAATCCTGTAGATTCCACGAATATATTTTAATAGTAGAATCCTGTGCATGACTATTACTTATTCCAAAAAAGATTATAGAAAGAAAAATGAAAAGACACCTTATTTGCATTTGAATATGTTCTATTTAAAAAGTAACGGGGCAACGATAACTGTTTCTTGAAGTGCTATGTATATTCAAATAGCTATGATAAGACATAGTTGCCTCGAATCCTCCCATTGATTGGGAAGCTGTTTTTAATTTGGAAACATTTACATCGTACGTAAATCCTATGGCAAATTTATAAATATCAAGTTTGAGTACCGGTATAACAGCATCGTTCCAGCGAAAAAAGGAACCAATTGAAACAGCCATTGTTTCTTCATCATTGTTCTGGGCAAGATCATGTTTGTACATAAATCCTCCCTGCACTTGATTGTTTCCTCCCTGCCTAAAGTAATCCGCATAAATAATAAACTTATCGTCTTCGCTCGTGGGCGCAGCCAGTCCTGCACTCAGCGTCCACTTAACATCCAGTCTTCCTTTGTCCTGTGGAACAAGTATTTCTTTGATGTTTGCCCTCGGACGATTTAGATGAAACGCAGATATCCCACCATAATATTGAATATCGTTGGCGAAGGAACTACTATAAACAACACCGGCTGACAGATCAAAATAGGTAAGATCCGTATTGGTAAATATATCCTGTGTGGGTGTTGAAGGATCATACTGACCATTGACAAACTGGTCATCAAATTTCAGTTTCGAATTATTAAAATGCTGATGGCCCGCGCCTGTCATTAATCCAAAAGATAAATAGGAATCTTTTACATCACTCATGGAATGATGGTATGCAAAAACCGGCAACACTTCTATCTTTCCAAACTTTGAATCACCGGCCTGGTCATTCGTTACCTGCAAACCAAGTGATGCATAATTATCGCTGTTCTTCGGCCATGCAAATTTTGTTTCTACTCCCAATGCTTCGGAAACATAGGGTGTTGTAACACTCGACCATTGATTCCTGAATGCAGCAGTAACACGAATATCACCTTTATAGGCAAATGACAAGGCAGGATTTCGCAAAAGCGGCACTTCATAAAACTGTGAGAAGTTAAGATCCTGTCCTATCGCAGACGCCTGTACGAAAATAAAGATCAGTATAATAATATTTTTCATAAATTAATTATTTTTTATTTTATGATGGTTGTATTGCCTTTGTACACGAATGGCGTACCGTTTTCACAAATCACTTCTGCTGTATATACAAACACGCCGGGTGCTGCAAATTTTCCATTTATCTTTCCATCCCATCCATAAACAGGATCATTGGGAGGAAAATTATTTCGCTCAAATACCACTTCACCCCACCTGTTGAATATCCGGAAAAATCTAACTGATACAATTCCTTTACTGCGTACCATCAACACATCATTCTTGCCATCACCATTAGGTGTAAACGCATTTGGAATAAACACCTGTGAGTTGTTGCAGAAGACTTTAATATTAATATTATCAGTCGCCTGGCAACCATAAGCGGTTGTTACTGTTACTTTGTAATTGATATCATGTTTAATTTCTGCAACGGGTATGGCGCAATCTGCACAACTTAGATCAGTAGCTGGTTCCCACAACCATTGAGCAATCGGGCCATTTGTTACCTGCGATGTTAATGGCTGCATGGTTCCCGTAGCCAATGTAAGATCGGGACCTAAATTCACCGTCGGATATTCCCCTATTGCAACCAATACATAAGCTGTATCAGTAAAACAATTGTATCCATCATAACCCACCACCCTATATATTGTTGTAACAGTTGGGTTGGCAGTTGGGTTGGAAATAACCGTACTGTTCAATCCAATAGCAGGAGACCATTGATAAGCAGAAGCGCCGCTTGCCAAAAGGTTTGCAGATTGCCCAATACAAATACTATCAGCCGCTGACACGGTTATATTCAATGTCTGGATGACCGTTATCACTGTTGTATCATGTCCAAAGCATCCAAAATTATTTGAACCGGAAACTACGTATGGAGTTGTTACAACAGGAGTCGCTAACGGGTTTGCACAATTTGTACAACTCAATCCTTGTATAGGCGTCCATTGCAATGGCGCAGGACCTGTAGCCTGCAGTTGTACGGAACCGCCGTTGCATATTGTTACACCCGGCCCTGCAGTAACAACAGGAACAGGATTAATTGTTATCGTGTGATGGGCCGTATCAAAACAGCCATTAACCGTTCCCGATATGAGTTGGAGGGAATAGGTACCGGGAATATTAAATAAATATGAAAAATCTGGATCACTGCCTGTAGCACCATTTGATAGCGACCAGCTGGTAATATTTACTGGATCAGCAGAAACAATATTGCTTAAGAATTGAACATCTTCATTTGCACAACGGGTTGGATCACCTATAATGGAAACTACCGGTATATTATTGATGTGAAGATTCAATGCTGTGCGAACCGTGTCTGTACAACCACTATTTGCAAGTACAACCATTATCACATTATAAATACCCGTTGATGTGTATTGATGAGTAACATTGCCTCCAGAGCCTGTTGTTCCATCGCCAAAATCCCATGTTACTGATGACTCGCCGAAGAAAACATGAGAAGTATCTGTAAAATTGATATTGCTATAACCGCAATGTTGTTGAGTTGACCAGCTGAAGCCAGCATCAATTTTATCTACCTTGATCGTATCTAAACCTTGTATTTGAAAATTACAGCCGCTGCTTTGAAGCGTAACAGAAGGAAGGTAGAGACCGGGAGCCTGGTAACTATGAAAGACTACCAATTGTGTTGTTGTTAGTGTATTGCCATCACCAAAATCCCATAAAAGATTATTGAAGCCTGTTGCAGTAGCTTCCAGTCTCACCGGGTCGGGATAACAAACAAAACCACCGGTATATGACAATGAACCTGTAGGCCCCGTAATAGTAATTATTTTTGTACTCGTATAAGTACAACCACCCGGCGCCGTTACTACCAGCGTTACCGTGTAAACGCCAGGGCTGGTATAAGTATGTGAAACATTATCTCCCGATGCAGTATTTCCGTCGCCAAAATCCCAGTTTGCTGTAGCAGAGGGCGTATCATTATTCGTGAAGTCGATCGTAAATGGTACACATGTTCCCGATGTAGCAGAGGCGGTCATATTTCCAGGTAAGGTTGCTGTTACCTGTACCTGTTGTAGAAGTGTATCGGTACAGGCTGAACCATCGGGATTATTATGATAACTGATCAAAGTAACGGTATAAAGTCCCGGCGTTGTATAAGTATGTACGGGGTCAACCAGGATAGATGTAGCACCATCACCAAATTGCCATTGAGACGCATTGGCATTCACCGACTGGTTGGTAAACAGAACCTGTTGGCCAATACAGGTATTATAACTGCTAGCAGTAAACGCAGTAGATGGCGTTGGATAAACAGTAATCGTACGAATGGCAGTTGTATCTGTACAATTGTTTATAGCATGTACACTTACCGTGAATACCCCTGCAGTGATATATGTGTGATAAACTGTGTCAATATTATCCGTTGTAGTCGTTACTGACCCATCACCAAAGGCCCAGTCAAATGAACCTGCACCGATCGTATTGTTGATGAATGCCACGGTATGAGGCGAACAACCTGATGCATCCGTTCCATTGAAAGAAAGATTCAGGTGAATATTATTCGGTGCTGTAATGATGTCATACGTAATAGAGTCAGCACCACATTCATTAACTGCTAATAATTGTACATGAAAAGTATCAATTACCCCTGTATGAAAAGTATGTATGAATGCAGTATCAGAAGTGGTCATCAATGTATCCCCATCATCAAAATTCCAATGGTAAACATTATTATTTCCACCTGATGTGTTGGTAAATAAAACATGCATCGGCGAGCAACCATTTGTATTGGAAGGTGTGAATAAAGCTCTTGGTTTCGATTTCACCCTAACGGAATCCGTATAAACAAGCGTATCGCAGATTGAAAACACTTTTAGTTGTATAATATAAACAATATCATTGTTTGTAGGACTTGACTGGAAAGTAATGGGCCCGGGTTGTTCAAGCGTTGAAGTGATACCATTGCCAAAATCCCATAAATAAGTAAACTGTGTGATATTGGCCGTTGTGTTTTGAAACTGTACAATGAGCGGTCCGCAACCAACAGCATCGCTTTTTGTAAATACAGGGTGCGGTAAATTGTAAGTATTAAAAATACGGCTCATACTATCATTCTTACAGCCAAAAAGAGAAATAGCTTTAAGCTTAATAGTGACAGTCTCATTTTCATTGAGTAAGGTATAGCCTGGGAAAACTGCTCCTGTTCCAATGAGGATGCCATTTGCATACCATTCATAAGTGCTGTTGTTTGCAGGAAACAATTGCAGGTTAACGATTGCCGGAGTTAATTGAAATTGTGGACAACCAATTGTATCTGTTGGCGAGAACAAAGCAATTGCATCCGGATTGATATTTACAACAACAGTTGCTCTTGGCCCTTCACATCCAAATGATGTGGTTTGACTCACATAATAATTAGTGGCTCCCGGTGCGGTGGTAATTGGTATTGGCGGGGCAGGCAATGCTGAGCCCCCGGTAGCCACGGTGTACCAGTTAAGCGTATTGCCAGGATCTGCATTTGCAGTGAGCGCTACTGCAATAGCATCTTTACAATAACTAACGGGACTGGCCGCTACTGGAAGATTGCCCAATGGATTGATTACTACTAATACTGAATCATATAGCGAGGTACAATTATTCACCTGCACATTTACATAATACATACCTGCTGCGGCAGTTATTGCATTTGCCAAAGACGGGTTTTGTAATCCACTTGCAAATCCATTGGGCCCAATCCAGGAATAAGTAAGTGTACCCGCAGCGTTACTTGTTGCCGTTAAGTTCAACGTTTGATTCAAACATATTGCGCTGTTACTTCCGGCAAGCGGTGGTGCCGGTGGATTAGGGTCAACGAGCGTAATGGAAACGATTGTATTGGAAGGACAATTCAATAAATTCACAGCTATATTTGTGTATACGCCTGAACTAAGGTTGCTAATGATCACCTGTCCTGATGCATTTGCAACAATGGTTGTTGTAACAGGGCTTCCTCCTAGTGTATAAGTAACGGTATAAGATGCCCCAGAAATTAACCCGGTTAAAGTAATAGAGCCCGTTGCAGATGAGCAACTGGAAGGGTTTATAGAACTGCTTCCGGTAATTTGAGGTGTTGTATTCACCACAACGATAGTAGTGGCTGGTGCAGAAATACAATTGCCGGTTGTAGCAGTTGCTGTTACTGTATAGGTTCCAGCAGCCGCTGCCGTTATGTTGGAAATAACCGGCGTAGCTGAATTACTTACAAAAGCGTTTGGACCTGTCCATGACCATGTAAGTGGTCCACCAAATGTAGTAGATGCAGAAAGATTTAATGTGTTGCCTGTACAGACCGGCCCATTATTATTAGCAATTGGTGTAGACGGTGTTTCATTGACTACAACCGTCGTTGTTGAAATTGCTGAAGTACATGCATTCAAAGTAATACTTAACGAGTACATTCCCGCGGAAGAAAGTGAAGCAGGATTAATTACCGGATTTTGAACTGCATTTACAAACCCACCCGGCCCTGTCCAGTTATAGGTTGCACCAACAGGAGCTGCGGTTGAGGTCAGCGTTAAGCTGCCTCCACTACAAACCGGTCCATTATTTCCTGTAACCGGCGTAACAGGCGGAGTTGGATCATTTAGCGTGTAAGGTCCAACGGGAGCAGATGAACATCCGTTCAAAATCACCAATATATTCTGATAAAGACCGGCAGGTAACCCCGTAATTACAACGAAACCAGTTCCTGATGATGTAATCGTCTGCGTTTGTGCAATTCCGTTATAGTCATAATGAACGGAGTAAGCTGTGTTATTCGCGAGGCCTGTTAATGTAATAGAACCTGTTGGAGTTGAACAACTGGAAGGATTTATAAAACTACTTCCGGTAATCTGGGGCGTTATATTTACGACAACAACTGTATTTGCCTGGCCCGAAGTACAATTGCCTGTATTAGCGGTAGCAGTTACTGTATATGTTCCTGTAGCCGCCGCCGTTATATTCGTAATAACCGGGCTGGATGAATTACTTGTAAATCCATTCGGGCCTGTCCATGACCAGGTAAGCGGGCCGCCAAACGTAGTGGATGCAGACAGGTTCATCGAACTGCCCGTACAAACCGGCCCATCATTATTAGCTATTGGAGTGGCAGGTGTTTCATTGATCACAACCGTTGTTGTTGATGTGGCAGAAATACATGCATTTAAAGTAACACTTAATGAATAAATACCTGCTGCCGAAAGTGGAGCAGGATTAATTACGGGATTCTGTACAGAGCTTGTAAATCCACCGGGGCCCGTCCAGTTATAAGTTGCACCTGCAGGAGCAACTGTTGATGTAAGCGTTAAAGTTGATCCACTACAAACAGGCCCCGTATTACCCGCGACAGGTGTTGGCGGAGGCGTAGGGTCCGTTAATATAAATGGTCCTACCGGTAAAGATGAACAACCATTGATCGTCACATAAACATTGGTATAAGTACCTGCTGGCAGGTTCGTTATAATCACCGTACCTGTTCCTGATGAAGTGATCTGTTGCGATTGTGCGCTCCCGTTAAAAGTATAATTAACTGTATAGATTGCATTATTTACCAAACCGGTTAATGTGATAGAACCGGTTGATGAAGAACAGGAAGATGGATTTGTTGATGTACCGTTTGAAATGGCTGGTGTAGCATTAACTATTACCGGAGTTGAAGCTGACGGGGAAGGACAATTACCTGCTGTCGCGGTTATTATAACTGTATATGTGCCAGTAGCCGCTACCGTTACATTTGTAATAGTTGGATTTTGCTGAATACTATTAAAGCCATTTGGTCCGCTCCAGGAGTAAGTAAGCGGTGCCGGAAACAGCACCGAAGAAGTTAAGTTAAGGGAGTTGCCCGTACAAACCGGGCTATTGCTACCAATTGTGGGTGTTGCCGGTGTTGGGTTAACAATAACTGCAACCGAACCTGGCAATGAAGTACAATTATTAATTTGTGCTGTAACAAAATAGGTACCACTTGCCGCTGCCGGAGCTGAAGGTATTGTTGGATTTTGAGCTACAATATTGAAACTGTTAGGGCCGGTCCATGTATATGTAGCTACGCCAGGTGATGTAGTTGATGCTGTTAATGTTAAAGTATTACCACTACAAATCGGGCTGTTGCTGCCAACCGTAGGCGTGGCAGGTGTTGAGGGATCTGAAAGTGTAACAGGCCCAATAGCATTTGATGGGCATCCAAATGAAGTAACCGAAATATTATTATAAATACCTGCAAGGAGATTTGGGATAATCAATGTACCGCCTGCGGATGAAGCAACGGTTAAAGCAGGTTGTGGATTACCGTTAAAGGTATAACTAACGGTATAGCTAACACTATTTCCAAGGCCGGTTAAAGTAATCGAACCAGTGGCTGTTCCACAAGCGCCAGGATTGATATGACTGTTTCCTAAAATGACAGGGCTTGGATTTACAATTACAGTGATTAGCGCTCTGGGGCCCTCACAGCCAGATGCGGTATTTACCTGGCTTACATAAAATAAGAAAGTTCCGGTTGAAGTGGTCGTTGGTATTGGTGCTGTTGCAGTTCCTGTGCCACCGGAAGCTGTAGTGTACCATATCAAAGAATTTCCTGCAGCAGCAGTTGCAGTTAAGGCTGTTGCTGTTGCGTTCTGGCAATAGTTAACCGGTGATGTAACAATTGGAGCTAAAGGTATGGGGACTATTATAATGGTAAAGGATGCGGGACTTGAACAGGTATTCAGGGTAGCCGTTGCTGTTATAGTAGCAGTTATTGGTATCGCCCCTGGATTGGTGGCTGTAAAAACTGGTATGGAGCTTCCAGCGCCAGAAGCAGCCAGTCCTATAGCAGTATTATTATTCGTCCATAAGATAGTAGCACCGGGGGTGACGCTTGTTAAGTTCAACGGACCGATTGAAGTTCCGGAGCAACGGGAAATATTTGCTGGTATGTTTGGGACTGGTGTAATTGTTATTGCTACGGGAGTGGACACTGAAGTCGTACCACAAGAGTTTCCAACTACTAATCCAACTGTTTGGGACCCTGTAGAATTATAAACAATCGCCCCGGGATTCGCACTGGTTGACGACGATGGAGTTCCCCCGGGAAAAGACCATAAATAGGTAGAACTACCATCTATATAACATGTAGCAGAGGCCCCGGGATTAATTGCCTGCCCCTGGCAAATCCCTGAAATCGGATTTAATGTTACAACCGGTTTCCCTTTTACAATTACCTGTTGAGAAGCCACCTGGGTTGAACAAGAAGCCGCCGGTGCTATTATTAATAAATCTATCGTATAAATTCCAGGGTTATTGAATTGAAAAATAGGTTGTACAGAAGTACTACTTGTTCCCCCAAGATAAGTAATGCTACTTGTTGAAGGAACACAACCAGCAGTAGGACTGTATGAAACAGTCCACTGATATGTGTAGACGCCGCATAACGGCGAATTGTGAGTTGTAACAGTGTTTACAGTCAGCGGCGCACACCCTGTAGTTTGGTTTAAGGTAAAAGAACCTGTAGGCGTAGGATTAACGCAAATCGTTTTTGTTATTGAATCTGCACCACAAATAGAATTACCCGTTAATAATTGAATAGTATAAGTGCCAGGTGTGTTATAGTTTAAAACCAGTATATCTGTACCATTAACCCATAAAGAAGGGTCGGTTAGTCCGAAGTCATTCCCGGTAATTCCACTCGTAACAGTCCAACCTGTAGTTGGAGTTATTTTCCAAACAATCTTGCCTGGAGTACACACACCGTTATCATTATTGGTGTTAGCTCCGGTAGTATTTGTCAAGGTAACATTGGTATTAACACAAACAGTATCGTTTGGGGCTATATCAAACGATGCTGGTGCTTTTTCAGAAACATAAATTGGGACTACAGTTGCTGTTGAAGAAGCGCATGCATTCGAAGCCTGGATAGAAGCTGAAAATGAGTTATCGTATCCCGGGCTGTTTGTTCCACAAGAAGAAATCAGAAAATTATGAGAAACACTTGGAGGGGCCGGGTGAGGAAAAACCTGAGATGCTGTTCCATCATTAAAAGAGACTGTATAAACAGTTGCAGGAGAGTTTGCTCCTCCCCCTGTAATAGGGAATGTAAGCACACTACCCGTGCAGATAGATGTATTACCTGGATTTCCCAATCCTATAGCCGGGTTACCACCGAGGAAGATATAATAGGTTGCCGTATCCTTACAGCCATTTCCTCCTGTTACTATAAATAATAAAGTAGAGGTTCCCGAGTTATAGGTATGGGTGACTGGCGTGGAAAAAGTTGGCGAAGTAAAATCAGGACTTGCATCTCCCCAAACGATTTGATAATTGCTATTGGTTCCTGCTGTCGTGGATTGGTTTGTAAAAGTGAAAACCGCACTTGAAGCATTATTGCATATTTTGAAATACTTCCTATTGTTATAGATAACAAAGCCAGGTCCGCCAAGAGTCAAATCAGGTGTTTGATTCGTAGTGACAGTATGCGTTATTGTAATTGTACAACCGAATGCACTGGTCGCAATAAGCGTAATTGTAAAATTTTGTGTGTTGTTTCCTGGCGTTCCAATGAACGTATGTGTCGGATTCTGTGCAGTAGAGTTATCATTTGAACCGGAGTTCGGATCACCAAAGTTCCACTGGTAAGAAACTGCTCCTGTTGATGTGTTAATAAAATTTACCGGTATATTACTACATTGATTATTTGGTGAAAATGAAAAGCCAGCAACCGGATTTGGGTGTACAGTAACGATGACATTGTTTGAAGTACCTGCCGGCCCGGTTAAAACTGCATGATAAGTACCAGAGGCTGTAGCTGTATATGTGGAACTTGTTGCTCCTGGAATATTACCTCCATTGAGTTGCCACTGAATATTAGAACTTCCTGCACCCGTTAAAGTCAACAACTGATTTTCACCTGAACAAAGGTTAATTGGACCTACCGGTGAAATAGACTGACTAAATAAACGACACGATATTAAAAGTAAACCCAGGAAAAATAAAATTTTTCTCATTAATTGCAATTAGAGTTAGTAATAAGGATATAATGGTAATCAGGCAGCAGTATTGCCGATCAATCACAGGTAGGGATTTTTGGTATGAAAGGGCGCGAAGGTAAATAAGTTATTGTTATTTCAAACGCTTACATTTTATACCATCGTGCAAGATATAAATAGATGAATAAAACGGGACGGGTGTTTTCACCCTTTTTTTATAAATAATAATTTATTAATCAGGTCAATGCTGCCGCTTCTTACAACAGTTACAGAGTATTCTCCTGTTATCGGATACAGCCTCTTTTAAACTCATTGTGTAAATCCTGGTAGTGCATCTGTCAAATGCCCGGCAATCTTTGAATAAATGATATGCGTAAGACCGGGAGCCCATGCATAAATAAACTTCGCCCGGTGCACTCCTTTGTGCAGAGATCGCAAAGGACATTAAAAAAAGAAAAAGAAATAAGAGTTTTCTTGAGTTGATCATACATTGATTTATGTTTAGCCTCGGATTGCTTTATTTTTAAACCAGGAAACCCGTTTTCCAATTCATCTCTTCTTTGGTTGTTTACCCTTTCCTTTTTATCTCTTTAAACACACGTATAAAACCTTAGATCAATTTCTGAACTCAAATTACGCAGCAGAGTTACGAGGTATTATACCTTCTGCCTTTGGCGGGATTGGTCAACTAAGTCGTTTGCTTCACTTCGTTTGCAAAAGACAAGTCTCACGAATAAAATTACTATGAAAAAATATCGAGGTATTCCCGAAACACAAAAAAACGGTTTCTTTTATAGCCCGTTGTTTCCTTAAGAATGTTGAGTTTAATAAAATCATTTATAATCTTATACGAAGATACGGGCGACACGCCCAGTAAATCCGCAACATCCTGTGCCGTTACAACTGGCTGAGTAAAGAGGTGGTCAAGAAGTTGTTTTGCCCTGGGCGCTTTCTTGCCTAAATGAATAATTTTTTCTCCTTCACATGCCTGCTTTAAACGCATGATCTGCTGCAATGATTGAACAGCCAGCTTGCAGGTTTGTGTTACGGCTTCTAAAAAAAACTTTATCCACTGCGCAAGGTTATTTGTCCTGCGCACCAGCATAAGGTTATCGTAATATAATCCCTTGTGTTTTTCAAAAAAATCGGATAAGTATAACACAGGTTTTTCAAGAATCTTATTTTCTATTAAATATAAGGTGATCATCATTCTTCCTATCCTGCCATTCCCATCTAAAAAAGGATGTATTGTTTCGAATTGGTAATGGGCAATGGCAATTTTGATTAAGTGAGGAACTTTAATATCCGTATCATGTAAAAAGTTTTCCAGATCACCCATTAGCCGATTCAACTCATCGTGAACTGGAGGTACAAAAACTGCATCATTCAAAGAAACTCCGCCAATCCAGTTTTGGGATGATCTGAAATCTCCCGGCAATTTATGTTCACCACGCACATCGTCCAGTAAAATTTTATGGCTCTCTTTCAAAAGCAGTGAAGACAAAGGCAGTTTTTCCAGTCTCGGAATGGCATAGTTCATCGCCCTTATATAATTGCTCACTTCTTTCCAGTCATTCCGTTTTTCCGGGTTAACCTCCGATTGTTTTACCAGCGCCTCTTCCATATTGGTTTGCGTTCCTTCAATGCGGCTGCTTACAGTTGCTTCTTTTACAACGTGCATTTTTATGAATAGTTCGATATCTGGTATAAACTGCGAAAAGCTATTTAGCGTTCCCAATTGAAGCGTGGCCTGCTCCAGCGATATATTAATCGAAGGGTCCGTCCAAACAAAACTGTGACAAACCAATTCGGGAATAAAGCTTTTATAGCCGGTTGGTTGTTTTATAGTAGTACCCGCCTTGAATTTATTGATGTCCATACTTAAATACAATTATTCTTAATTAACCATAATGGCCTTAAAGTTAAATATAATATTTTATAGTTAACCCACGCTTAGTAATTACATCCAAAAAAAGCTTCTATGGTATATTGTTTAAAGAGGTAATAGTACAGGCGTTAGGAGCTGCCCCATGCTAAAATAAGCTATGCTTTTAAACAAACTTCAATCTCCCCGGTCACTGCCCTATTCGATCTTCCGGGACAAAACTCTACAAATTAAAATAAAACTGCCCCAGCATAAACAACTAAAATACCTTTTCCCAAAGCCCCTGCATTTCATTTCCAAAATCCTCCAGTATCTCATTCCCCATTCCTTTTGTTTTTAAAATCCCCGCTATGGATGTATAATACCATTCCTGTTGCAGCTTGCTTGCATTGAATCGCTGCCAGATTGCTTCACCAATACGTGCATGATCATAAACAATCGATCGCAGGTTATCCAGTTTATCTGCACCTGAAACCAATAACTGATCAACAGTTGCTTCATACTCCAAAAAATGAATGCTAGGATCTTTTCTTGATTGCCATGACGTTTCTTTTTCTATCGCCTTCTTTTCAAGTTTGTCTAACTCAGTTGCGCCTTTCACCAATTCCGTTATTACTGCTCCAAATTTTTCTTCCACCTGTCCTATACTTACATCTGTGTCTTCCACTATATCTATAGGCAAAGAAGCGTCCTTTTTCAACAGATCATCAACAACCGTCGCTCTCCTTTTTCTTCCTTTGGTGCACGATGAACACAGGGGCAACATGACTTCCAGGATGATCAACAGCTAACTTCCATAAGTTTCCTGAGCCTAAGCTGATGGGGCTTGCACCGGTTTTAGCCTGGTAGTGTAAATCATAGAAATGTTCAGTTAAAAAAAGATTCAAACCCTTCATCGGATTTACCATGTAGTTTTTTGAGTTCATCACGTATTTCGGGCAAAAGCACTTTTTGTATAGCTTGTGAATTTGGCAATATCTCACTTGGCTCGCCATGGTAAGTGCATAAAAAGGTATCAACCGGTACAGGAGAGCGATCTACATGAAAAGAATAAACATCGGTTGAAAAAAACGGGTACGCATCATCTCTCTCATAGCACTTTATCAGGTTAAGGATTGGAGATGCACCATGACCTTTCAACAGATTCAAATCATTTAAAAGAATTTCGCGGGCAAGCTGCCCCTGTTCACTTAAAGATAGACTTTGAAGTTCCTCCTCTTCAAGTACCTGTACATTTCCATCTAACGTAACCTTCCTAACAATCTCAGAAAAATCACCGCTTAGTTTTCGGTTCCTGCAAATGGCATTTATTTCTCCCTGAAAAGGGATAGAAACAAGGTCTTGAAAATTCGTGACACATTGAATTTGTTGTTCAGCACGCAATAAATTGATCATTGTATGAGTATTGGCATTTTAAAATAACCTAAAATCTTCCGATATCGTTAATAAATAACTTAAACATTTGTCCCACTCCCCCGATTTCTGCCTCACGAACCCCACTGCCCGGTCGTGCCTCACCATAAGTGTTAGGAAGATTTTATTTTAATACCAGATATGATAGATACACGGATGACACGGATTGAACGGATCACAACGGATTTATTTTTTGTTCCAAAAAATTACAGACACTTCTTATGTATTGTTTCCGTTATGCTGCGTAGCAGCATAAATCCGTGAATATCCGCCCAGTCCGTATTATCCGTTTTCCAATCATTGGGGTAGATAAAAAATCTTCCGAACAGTTGTGGTGCCTCACGAACCGAAATGCTACATCCATCATGGCCATCGAACATTTGATAACCTTCCTTCAAAAAACAAAATTCATGCATTGCAATTCAGCCATTACTATTATAAACAGAGCGTGCTTTTCTCAAAAATAAAAACTGTTTAAGTATCTAAAGGTTTTTATTTTACTATTTAGGTTCGTAAGCCACTAACCGAAGCGTTGGCTTATGTAGCCCTCCTTGCTTCCAGCATAAAATGAATAGCGATCACCGCCAGCGAAAACCACTCTCCCCAGAACAAGGTAAAGCCTTCAATATTAAAAAAGGTCATTAATAAAAAGCCAGCTGTGAGTGTTGCCATCACGATACTTTTAATCCTGTCTTTGCGGTTGTGAAAAATACCAATCACCAATGTATTGCCGAAGAAAAATACAATGGCAAATAAATAGTGAAGATGCGGCCAGTCCCTGTGGGGGCAACAAATAACGCCCAGTAAACTCAACCCCAGCAAAATATTATACCATTTACCTTTATGGCTGATATCAAGAAGTTGCTGCCCTCTGAAATATACGGCACCATTAAAAATAAACAGCATAGCAGCAATGCACAACAACATACCAAAAAGATAACTGTTAGTGCTATACGCATAATCGCTGATGCTGGTACGAAAACACCAACGATCCTTATCGATCACCTGCACACTATCTCCATTGCTCGTAACCGGCGGTATTGAATCACAATAACAAGCTGCATTTTTATACAGCCCTTCAACAGCCATTCTTGCAGCAGCCTGGCTTGATCCTCTAAATACATTCGAAGCCGAATCTATAATAACACCGCTTTTGAGAAATTTAACTTTTACAGGATACACCATGTCTTTGTCGTACAGCCTTAAGATCATTGGCATACCGATGCATACAATGGCAATGATGATTTCATAAATCCTAAATGTCTTTAGGTTATCGTCGAGTTTGGTTTTGATTTTTTGGGAGAAGGTGGATTGCATTGGAGTGACTGATTTTTTAAAGCATAGACTTTGTTTCTTGCCATCAATCGCCTATCTAAAATAATCAATGTTTTTGAATACAGAAAAGCGCTACCTAAGAAGATCAACAGTTATCATTAAACATTTTTATTTTATTCCCGGTCACAGACCTGCAAACTTAAAAGGCATCAAGTGATCCTACGGAACACTCCGCGCCAGATTGGGGTGGTTTAACTACAATAGTATTTCTATTAGCCCCTGCATGGAATTTTCAAATTATTTAAACTTAGTAGTCTCCGTCTAGTTTTTCCATCTTTGTAAACGCTATTCATATTTCATTATTGAATATTGATCAATGGAAAAAATAGCTTCCATTTCGTTTTTATCATTTGTGATAAATACTACTTTGCTATTTATTTCAATTTTACAATTTACATAGAGTCGATTATGTAAGGTTGTTCCTATTTCATAATCACCATTTAATTCCTGCTGAGTCGGAGTATTTTTCTTCAAGGTGAATGATAATGTGTCCATTTGTCTGCTATTTTTATTTATTTTTTTTTAATAGATATCATGCATCCTATAGTCGGCACAGTAATTCAAACCTGTTCCGAAATTGTTTTCAGATCGGAGCTCTGACTGAATTAAGTAAAGGGATATTTCCTTCAACTAGCTCGAAGTGATTTAACCAACCGCGTTCTAACTTGTTTAATTTATTTACGTCGTCAATTATTCTATAATAGACATAATATACCACTCCTAATTCTGTAAGGCTAGTTTTCTTAATATTATCGAGATGTTGTTTTATTCTTGTCAGTATATTATGACTTTGGCCAATATACATAACGTCCTGAAAAAAATTAGTAAGAACATAACAACCACCATTTGTTGGAAAGAACTTTATCTTTTGCAAATGAAACTCTAATTTAGACTCCGCCTTAGGCGAAAGCTCAGATACTTTCATAATTGAATATTACCAGTTGATTGTTGAACATTCATTGCCTTATTTAACTCTGTAGCTATATGCCTAACCGCCGCCTTGTTAATGTTAGAAGCACCACCTCCACTCTCCCACCAATCAGGTGTTTGAACTGAAAGATGTTCGTTAGGTAAATGAGAAAAGCCATGCTGAAGCAATTCTTTTATCCTGTCAACAGTAAAATTTCGTTCATTATATAATTTCATAAAAACTGTTGCAGAAATAATATTGAACAATTCTAAGCCAATGGTTTTATAAACTACTGATTGGTTGACAGAATCATCTCGGACAAGAAGTTGATCTATAGCCTTCCAATAATTTTTTAGAATTTTATTTCTCCTATCAATATCTGTTTCTGCGGCAAGCGGATTATTTGAACTTAAAATATAGCTTTTGGTAGATTGCACAAAACTTTTCTGATTAATTGTATTTAGGTCGTCCCTATCTTCATTAGCCATTCTTATTTTTTGGTACCAAGGTGAATCAAAATCAGTATTAAGATAATTAGCATTAACCAATGCTTCTTTATCTTCCCCTTTCATTACCTGCCTTTGAATCCACTTTGGTAAAGTCGGTATATCCTCTATATTAACCATTCCAGTAAGACGAGAGATGATTTGCTGTTCTACCGCCCTATCAACTGCTTTTTGAGTTGTATTTACAATCAAAAAATGACACATTTGAGTAACATCATCCAGCAATACTGCAATATTTGCTACAAGTTCAAAATTCTCTATTTCGGGATTTTGCCTTGCAGCCTCAATTAAACCTTCCACTCTATGCTGTCCGTCTACTACGTTGAAAGGACACACTTTCTCAACCTCAAAAGTAATTTCATTCTTTTCACTATCGAACGCAACATCTTTATTAGTTGCTAAAAATATGGAGGTAGGCAAAAAAGCATCTTTGTCCTTCCAGGCATCCAAAATATAATCAGCGAGCCTTTTTGTTCTTGTCTTGTCTAATACTCTCTGGAATCCAGCCGTTGCATTAGAAGCATCAAGTTTATCTATTTGATAAAACTTCGATATCATAAGATCTTTGACTAATAAGGATGTTGCATATATAGTTAAGTCTCCTTGGGTAACTTTAACTGCTGGCTTTTTTAAAATCATTTTTAATTTTTGATTTGAATAAAATAGTTGGAATAAATATAAATCTCGATAAGTAGCTAGTTAGCTTATTTTATCTTCTTTCTTTTCCTTTGAAAAATAAATCTTTCATTTATGAGAATGCGGAACTTTAATTCATTCATTTGCCTTCGGCATTCTAAATGGATATTTTTATTAAAAGTTTTCATGCCTTGGGTATCAAACGGTAAATCTTGTAAATGAGAAAGCAATAAAATTTCAAATGAAGCGGATAATAACCAATCCACATCTTGCATATAACCCATAATTCCAAGCACTTTGGTTTTTTCCATAAAATTCATCAGCAATCTCCTATCGAATTTCATGGTTGAACAACTTCCGAAATGAATTATTGCTCCCGAGCATTTATCGCCAAGAAGTGTTGCAAGTTCTTGTATTGTTATTTTTTGTTTTCCAACTTTTATTAAACCTTTATCACCATGAAATCCTATATATAAAATTGGATATTTTTTATTGAATGACCTTATTTTCCATCGTTTTATCGAGGCAACAAATTCTTCTAAAGTAGTACATCGATGGTGTAAATAAGGAACGTTTCCAAATTTTTGAACAAGTTGTAAAACCGGCTCCATTGAAGTAGTATCACGGTGATCACCATACCAATATCCTTCCAAACAGAAAACTCCTTTTTGTTTACTTCGAGACATAAGGGTGTTAGTTTTAAATTTTTATATAATGTTACCAATTATAACTAAGTCATCACATATCTTATCAAGACTTTTTATGTGATGAAAATGCACAATATTCTTTTCCAATATGTACTTATCTATTCCCGAGTTTGTGACATTCCTTTCTAGATATTGCCAAAGGTCTCTTGCTTTAAACCTTGTAATTTTGTTTATTCCCTTCATGCTGGTAATATATTCTTTTATCTGTGGCCAATTGATTTTATAATCTTCCTATAATGATAGCATCTATGATCTTAATAATATTCTCTGCCGCAAAATAATTTAAAACTCTTTGCTTTAATTTTGGAGACCAAAAGCTACTCAACCAAACAGTATCATATCCATAAATATCCGCCACATAATCAACCTTTTTCACGGTTTCTCCTTCTGTCCTTGTAGCACAAACAATAATATCACAATTGTCAATTTTTGCTAAATTTTCTACCGTATCTGCGTAGATCATCCTGCTATTTGGATCACCCTGGCTTTCGAAGCCAATTTTAACTGTACCGATATGAATGGTTAAAAGAATATCAGCACTATAGTCAACCGGGTTTACTGAAGCAACTGCATTGGGATAATTAGTTAAAATTAGTTCTACCACTTTTTTGATGGTTGTGGACTTTCCTTCCTTACCTCTTCCATAAATTCCGATTATTGTTTTATTCATTTTAAGTTCTATTTTTATAATGGGTTAATTTTACTCTTGTAAATTTTCATTCTAAGAATTCCTGCTGTTGCAGTAAATAAATTTCAGCCCATCGGTTGCATTCTTTTTTAGGCATACAAAATTCTATTTCCCTTTTTATCAATGCAATTCATCGCTATTAACAACGCTACTGAAGGGGAATTAACCCTGCCTCCCGTTTCCTTTTTTATGACCGATGTATTAATAAAACTATGTTTCCTATAAATACGATAAAGTTCTTTCAAATTTAAATTCCAATCTGTTTTCGGAACTACACGGTGAAAATATAAAGTATCGCCTTCAATACTGAAACCAGTATATGACGCTTTGCCCGTTTTACTCGGAATTATTTGGGCGATATATCTAACTTTTTTAAAAAAATCAATCTCAGAAATCATAGATAATATTTTTTAAGCAATTATGCTTTATTCTTCTTAAAATTCTCCGCCTGCTCAAAAATCTCCACATAAACTTCATCCCGCTCAACCGGCGGATAACCAAATTCATCCAGCAATAAAATCAATCCTACCTTCAATGCCGATTTAATATCATCCCTTTTATTCCAATCAGGAAATTTAGCCTGCCCATCTACTAAATCTTTCACAGCTTTTGCTAATTCTATTAATTTATCTTCCGGATAAGAGAAATCATATTTGGCACACAACTCTTTTAGAATATCATAGAAAGCCTTTTCTTCAAAGTTTATTCCCATTGCATCGCCCGCCGAAAACTCTTTATGTACTTCCCAGATCATATTGGTTAATGCTTCGGCCATTTCTTCAAACACTTCACTTCTTAAAATATCGTTTTCATCTCTTTGATTATACTTTTCAACAAGGGCCTGCATCTTTTTAGTGAAGTCAATACCCTTTACCCTATTTACTTTTCGCATTTCGCCAATAACTTTGGCTAATAATTGCTGTAGTAATTTTATTTTAGTGTTGGGCAATTTTACCTTATCAATTTTTGCCAGGTAATCTTCATCAAACAAATCCTGTTCGGTTTCGTCATCATCCCCCAGTTTGAATATTTCTTCTACCCCATCGCTTTGCAAAGCATCTTTTATCATTTCCCTGACCCTTGCATTCATTTGCGCCGTGTCGGGTGCATTGCCTTTGGTGAGTTTGAAAACAATAGAACGCACGGCTAAATAAAAATGAGTATAATCTCTTTCTGTTTGTGTGAGTTGTTCACTGCCTGCACATATATCGTAAGCCGCTTTAAGCCTTTTTACCAAACCCATAAACCGGGTTTCAAAATCTTTGGTTTGCTGTGCAAATTCGGCTGCGAGATTTAGTGTGTTTAACTGCTGTATGGGTGTGCCGTTAAAATACTTTGCGCTGTCGAATTTATGAAACAGTTTAGCCAGCAGATCCAAATGATTTCTTACAACGATCAACGATTCAGCAATGTCTTCAAAATTATCTTCATCGCCTTTGTTGTATTTGGCCAATGCCAGGTTCATTTGCTTTTTGATGCCGATATAATCTACTACCAGACCTTTGTTCTTACCGGCAAACTTCCTGTTTACTCTTGAAATCGTTTGTATTAAA
>JBDTLP010000090.1:0-21689 GCA_039934735.1 Ferruginibacter sp.
TTAAAACATCAAGCCATTGCGAATGATGGCTGGTGAAAACACCAGGCCATGGCGAAACACTGAAACCTTTGAAACTCTTGAAACATTAAAAGCTATGAGTTCGTTGAATAAAATATATAGAATCATTCTTTTTACAACTGCTTTTTTTATGATTGCTGGTTGTAATACGCTGGATGAATTTAAGTATGCCAATTCCGCTATGTATAATTTTGCTGATCCAAAACTATTGAAACTTCCGGGAGACATGGCGGAGATTTCCGGAATCGCATATTATGCAAAGGATACAAGTGTGTTTGCCATTACAGATGAAGCTGGTATTTTATATAAGATACCGCTGAAAAATTCCAATCATTTTCGTCAATGGAAATTTGATAAGAAAAGGGATTTTGAAGACCTGGTTCTTATTGACAGTACGTTTTATGCATTGGTAAGTAATGGAGATATTGTGAGCATTAAATTTGATGGGGATAGCATTCATACTTACAGAGCAAATTTTTCAGATTATTCAAAAGCGGAAGATGAATTTGAATCGTTATATGCAACGGAGGATTCGAATGCGCTTATCATGGTTTGTAAAAGTTGCCCTGATGATCCTAAAAAAACAATCGGCAGGTTTAAATACAATTATAAGGATTCGGGCGCTGCATACAAAGAAACTATTTCCATCAATATAGCGCCGGTAGCAGAAAAGCATGATCTGAATAAGCAATTAAAACCTTCAGCTGCGGCAATAAACCCGGTTACGAATGAATTATATATTTTATCTTCTATTCAAAAACTGATGTTGATTTTTGATGGGAATGGGGCATTCAAAGAATCTATTAAATTAAACCCCGCAATATATAAACAACCGGAGGGTATTGCGTTTACCCCTGAGGGTGATATGATTATTTCAAATGAATCGGCTGAGGAAGGAGCACCTACATTGTTACTTTTAAAAAACAAAAAGAAAGAAAAATGAGAATCAAGGCAATCGGAAGCTGCTTTTTAATTCCGGCAACAATAGAATTTTTCGGCGCAAAGAGAAACTTTAACTTTACAGGAATTAGTACATTCAAAATTTTATTTTAGCACAATGGACCCTTTAACTATTTATACTACAATAGAACAACATGTGAGAGGGCTCTTTAAAGCGCATCAATCTCCCAGGTTGGTATTTCATAATTTACAGCATACAGAAAATGTTGTAAATAAATCAAAGGAAATAGGATCGCATTATCCATTAAGTGAGCAGGAAAAACTTGTACTTTTCATGGCTTCATGGTTTCATGACACGGGTTATCTTTTTGCACCCGCTGCAGAGCACGAGGAGAAAAGCGTTGAGACGATGAAAATATTTGCAAGAGAAAACCTGGTTCCATTCGATACAGTGAGTGAAGTAAGCGCATGCATCATGGCTACAAAAGCACCTCGCCATCCTGTTGGAATCCTGCAGGAAATTTTATGCGATGCAGATACTTTTAATTTGGGCACCAAAGAATTCAAGCAGACAAACGAGATTGTGTTCCAGGAATTTCAAAATGCAAGCGAAGCAATTTTATCAAGAAGAAAATTCAATGAAAATACTTTGGCCATGCTGAAGCAGCACGAATTTTATACAAAGTATAGCAAGGATTTGTTGAATGAAGTGAAAAAAGTGAACATGAAAAAATTAAAAAAGAAACTGGAAAAAAAAGATGATGCAGACTATGAAGTAAAAAATGAAAAAATCGCAATTACAGAAAATGACGGAACAGGAAAAGGAATACAAACTATGCTCAGGCTTACTTCATCCAATCATATCAAATTGAGCGATATGGCAGATAGCAAGGCGAATATTCTAATCTCTGTAAATTCAATTATTATCTCTGTTATACTTGGTGTGTTGTTGCGGAAGTTGCAATCAGATCCTTATTTAACTATTCCAACAATTATCTTCTTAATATTTTCTGTTACTACTATCATACTTGCTATTCTTGCAACAAGGCCAAAAGTAAATTCTGGTGTTTTTAATAATGCAGATATCATTAATAAAAAAACAAACCTTCTTTTCTTTGGCAATTTCCACAGTATGCAATGGGAAGAATATGAAGATGCCATGCGTATCATGATGAAAGATCCTGATTATCTCTATACTTCCATTATAAAGGACATCTATTATCTTGGCGTTGTGCTAGGCAAAAAGTACAGGCTTGTTAGATTGGCATACAGTGTTTTTATGATTGGTATTATTGTTTCTGTAATTGCATTTGCCATTGCAGCACTTGTTTATACGCCGGCAATAGCACCAATTGGGCCGAATACGACCGGTTCACCTTTTTAATTGATTTGAAGATTTGAAAATTTGAAAATTCGGAAATTGAATGCAGTTTTTTAGAATAGTCCCAATTTTCAAATTTTCAAATTTTCAAATTGATCCATTATGAACATGCTTAATAGAGAAATAAAATTTCCACCTGTTGAAGATGCTGATGAAGATGGTTTTTTAGCCATTGGTGGTGATCTTAGTCCCGCACGTTTGCTTGCTGCATATCGTAATGGGATTTTTCCCTGGTACAATGAAGATGATCCTATTTGCTGGTGGAGCCCTGATCCACGTTGCGTTTTATTTCCGGCAAAATTACATGTAAGTAAAAGCATGAAGAAGATCATAAACGACAAATACTTTTCCTTTACAACAAATCATTGTTTTGAAAAAGTAATGCGATCGTGTAAAGCAGTAAAAAGAATAGGACAAGACGGAACATGGATACAGGAAGAAATGGTAGAAGCTTATACAAACTTACACAAACTCGGCTATGCACATAGCGCAGAAGCATGGCAGAATGATGAATTGGTTGGAGGATTGTATGGAATAAGGATCGGTAAAATCTTTTTCGGAGAAAGTATGTTCAGCACCGTTAGTAATGCGAGTAAATTTGCATTCATACAATTTGTGCAGCAATTAAAACAGGAAGGGATACAATTAATAGACTGCCAGCAGGAGACGAAGCATTTGATGAGTTTGGGAGCGGAGATGATTGGGCGGGCTGTGTTTATTGAAATTCTTAATCAATTTGATGATTTGGTAATTTGATGATTTGGTAATGGGTTCGTCATTATTGAAGCTGTATTTAATTATCGAATTATCAAATTGGCACATCATCAAATTATCTAATTATTGAAAGTAAATTACCGCACTGAATCTTTTAAGAACAATATAACTTTGGTCCCTGGATTCACTTGTTCCTGTATTGATTGCGATTTTCCATTCTCCGATTGGGAGCTGTATTTTTTGATCTGTACTGCTTCCGTTGAATGCGATAAATATTTTTTTCCAGCTATCTTTTATTTCTTCGCCGTTGATTTGGTAAACAATTGTTCCTGCCGGAGATGTCTCATCAAAATGAATGAGCTTTGATATCTGTTCACTGGTCGTCATTCTGAATGCAGGATGTTCTTTCCTGATTTGTATGAGCGATTCAACATACTTCACCAGGTCAAGGTTTTCTTTTTTCAATTTCCAGTCGATGGCATTGATACTATCACTGCTCTTGTAAGAATTTTCTACTCCTTTTTTTGTGCGCAGGAATTCTGTGCCTGCATGAAGAAAAGGAATTCCCTGTGAGGTGAGTACGATCGTCAAAGCAAGTTGATGCATTTTTTTTCTGTCAGCTACAGTTGAGTCCGGGCATGAAAGAGCAAGTTTATCCCACAATGTATTGTTATCATGACATTCGCAATAGGTTATTACATTCCATGGCCCAGCTGCATAAGGTTTCTGTGAATATTGTATTTGTGGATGTGGACAGGAAGCAACGATTCCAAATTTTACTGCTTCTTCACTGCCATGTTTATCGCTCACAAATCCTTTATCTTCAGCTTTGAACACACTTCCTTTTATACCATCACGTACATCATCGCTGAATACAGCTATACGGTCAAGCTTAGCCGCATTTACTTTAAGTGCCCGCACAGAATCAGGCAGCGGTGAATCGCCTGCTGTCCATCCTTCTCCATATAAAAGTATATCTGGCCGGTATGCATGTAAATCCTGTGAGATCAGATTCATTGTTGTGATATCATGAACACCCATCAGGTCAAAACGAAAGCCATCAATATGATATTCTTTTGCCCAATACAAAAGGCTTTCCCGCATGAACTTTCGCATCATCGGTTGCTCACTGGCGGCTTCATTGTTACAGCCTGTGGCATTGGAAAATTTACCATCTTTATTATGCCTGTAATAATAACCTGGAACAAGTTGGTTGAAGTTTGAAGTGGCTGTTAATGCAGTATGATTAAAAACTACATCAAATACCACCCTCAATCCATTTTTATGAAAAGCCTGTATCATTTCTTTTAATTCTTTGATACGGGTAATGCCATCATTTGCATTGGTACTATACGATCCTTCAGGTACATTGTAATTAAGCGGATCGTAACCCCAGTTGTATTGGGCGCTATCTGGTTTACTTTCATTTACAGATGAATAATCATAAAAGGGGAGAAGGTGTATATGTGTAACACCAAGTTCTTTTAAATGATCAAGTCCTGTAGACAATCCATCACTGCTAAGCGTACCTGTTTCTGCAAGGCCAACAAATTTTCCTTTATGTACAATACCTGAATTTTTATTGATACTGGCATCTCTTACATGCAGTTCATAGATAATGGCGTCCGTAGATTTATTGTCTTTTGAAAAGGAAGGGCTTTTTTCGTCTAACCATCCCGGTGGGTTTGTATCATTGAGGTCAACGATCATGGCACGTTTACCATTTACGCCAACAGCTTTTGCATAAGGATCTGTAACTTCATTATTCCATTTGCCATCAATTTTTACATGAAAAGTATAAAATGTTCCTTTCAAATCGCCAGGCAAATTGATGTGCCATGTTCCTTCAATATCTTTTTCTAGATTGATTGTTCTGAATGCAGTTCCTGTTGCCCCATTTTTATACAATAATATTTGAACTTCAATAGCAGTAGGAGACCATATTCGAAATTGTGAATTCGTTTTGGAATAAGTTAATCCAAGATCATTTCCTTTGTAAACAGGATATTGATCGTATGATATTTGTGCAGTCAGGCTTTGTGTCATAAGAACCAATGCAAGAATTAATTTGGTAATTTGATGATTTGGTAATTTGGAAATGAAATACATGTTTTTTTATTTTAAAGATAATTTCCAAATCATCAGATTTATGGTTTTAATGTTGAAACCGATTTCCAGTTTGAATAATCATACACAATATAACCCCAGGGTTCAAGTGAATAAATATGTGTTGGGTTTACTGTTTCTAACTGGCTTAAGAAAAGATTCAATGGCTTTCCTGTTATGCTTTTATCTGCAATGGTGAATTTTTGTTCTTTAGCTGAAAGATTCAGGATCACAACAACTTTATGCCCGTTCTTTTCACGCAGGTAAGAAAAGATTGCATCATCATTAGAAGAAACGAGTCTTTTATAACTGGCGTCTGCCGCAAGTGCAGGATTTGTTTTGCGAAGTGTGAGCATTGTTTTATAAAATGGTGCCATCGCAAATCCAGTCCATTGTATTGGATCTTTTACAAAAAACTCCAGTCTTTTTTTATTGGGAACTTCCTGTCCGCTATAGATCAATGGTATGCTTTGATACATCGTTTGGGTAAACACTGCAAACGTTTTATAAGCATCACCATATTTTTCAAACTCGGTTCCGTTCCAGCTATTTTCATCGTGATTGGTTGTAAAATATAAACGATAAGCGTTCTTTGGAAGCGTGGCAATATTGTGATTTAAAACAGAATCAAATTGTGCAACTGTTTTTGTTCCCTTGTAAACATCAGCCATAGTTCCCATAACGCTCCAGGTATATGTTTCATCAAATCCATCTTCATGCAGTGATGCTTTTTCACCTTCTGCCAACATGAAAACATTTTTTATTTTTCTTAAAGAGCTTATACATTCCTTCCAAAAATCATCCGGCACATCTCCTGCAACATCGCACCTGAAACCATCAATGCCGGTTTGTGTCAGCCAGAATTTCATAGCGCCAATCATAGAGTCTCTTAATTCTTTATCATCATAATTTAATTTGTACGTATCTGTCCAGTCGTAAGCGGAAATGATCTTACCTGTTGAATCTTTTTTATAAAAATTGGGATGATCTTTTATCCAGTGATTATCTGTCGATGAATGGTTGGCAACCCAATCTACAATCACTTTAAAACCCATGGCATGTGCATTTTTAACCAGCGCTTTAAAATCATTCATAGTGCCGAATTCTTCATTGATTGCTTTGTAATCTCTTACTGCGTAGTAACTGCCAAGGTCAGCCGCAGTTTTTTTTCTGTCTGTTTTTCCAATGGGTGTTAGCGGCATGAACCATAATATTTCTACACCCATTTTTTTTAAACGTGGAAGGCTCTTTGCAAATTCTTTGATAGAACCTGATGCAGAATATTGACGAAGGTTCACTTCGTAAATATTGCTTTGTGCGGCCCATGATGGATGACCGTTGGTAGATGCTTGCTTTACTTGTGCAAAAGATGCAGAGAATAATAACAACGAAATGTAGAGAAGAAAATTTCTTTTGGATATCATGAGAATATTTTTAATTGTTTGGTATTTTAATTTGATTACACGCTGTCTTTTTTGCCACAGAGTTAAAGGAGTTTTTAGATGGAGTTTCACGGAGTTTTTTATTAATTTTTTATACTCCGTGAAACTCAATGTTTATATTCCTTTACCTCCGTGGTAAAAAAAGAAGTTGAAAATTTACTTAAGCAATTCATACACCACAGTCTTATACGATCCTAAATTAAATTCTATTAATGGTCCCGTACTCTTTGTAATTACATCTTTGTATTTTGTAAAACCATTTGTTCTTTCCGAGTATTTATCAAGTGTAATTTTCTGTTCTGTTTTGGAAGTATTCATCACTACCATTACAGTTTGCTTTTCATTGTACCTGAAATATACATACACGCCATCTACCGGAAAGTACTGCATGAATTTACCCGCAGTTAATGCAGAAGATGTTTTTCTGAAATTGGCCAACGTTGCCAAATGCTGAAAAATAGTTTGATCATTTTGTGTTCTGCCTTGTATCGTAAATTTATTCAGTGAATCATTTTTCCAGCCACCGGGGAAGTCCAGGCGCACATGGCCATCATTGGGACTTGTGGTACCTGGTGTTACAATTTCATCACCATAATATATTTCAGGAATGCCCCTTGCTGTCAATAACCATGAAAGCCCTGAAAGATATTTATCCATATCACCATTAACAACAGAATAAAACCGGGCCATATCATGATTGTCCAAGAAGATAACATTGCGTGTAGGATCTTTATAAACAAAATCCTGGGCAAGGGTAGTGTATAATGTATTTACGCCGTCATTCCAGCCAAAGTCTTTTGTCATCGCATCGGTAATGCCCCACAATGTTTGGAAGTCGCAGGTTGCCTGCAAGTTGCTTTTGACAGGTATATCATAATTATTCTGGCAGAAATAACTTTGATTGATCACACCATGTACCCATGTTTCACCAAACATGGTGATCCTGGGATATTCATCCATCAATGCCTGGTTGCAATGATTCATAAACGCAAGATCATTGTAAGGATACGTATCAATTCTCCAGCCGTCAATGCCAAATTCCTCCACGGTCCACAAGGCATGTTCAATCAGGAAATTTATAACATAAGGATTGTTTTGATTGATGTCGGGCATTTCTTTTGTGAACCAGCCATCGGTCATTTGCTTTGCCTGGTTCTTACTTGCGTAAGGATCAAAAATCACCTGGTCCTTAAAGCTTGTATTTGTATAAGTGGGCCATTGATTCAACCAGTCTTTCATAGGAGGATCAAGTACCGTTACATGGTAAGCGCCAATATGATTATAAACAGCATCCTGTATGATCTTCATTCCTTTTGCATGAACTGCGTCTATTAGTTCCTGGTAGGCTTTTTCACCACCAAGTCTTCTGTCAATTTTGTAATGATCCGTAAATGCATAACCATGTTCAGTACGATTGGGCATATCATTTTCAATCACGGGATTTAACCAAAGCGTTGTAACACCAAGGTCATTTAAATAATCAAGATGATTTTGTATTCCTTTCAAATCACCACCATGGCGATTGAAAACAGTATCTCTTCTTAAGCTCTGATCCATCATGCCAGGCACTTTATCATTTGATTCATCGCCATTGCTAAACCTGTCGGGAAGAATTAAGTAAATAAGATCTTTTGAAGTAACGCCTTGAGCGAATTTACTTCCCAGTCCGGGGCGTCTTGCTTTTATTTCAAAGTTGAGGAATTTTTTTACACTTTTATCTGTAAATGTTTCTGTGAATGAGAGCATTCCTGGTTTTGCATTATTGTTGATGTCAAGATCAATGAACACATAATTAGGACTTTCTACTTTATTTACTTTTACAATTTTTACACCTGCATAAGGAATCATGCTGATATTATTTTTAGTACCAACATCTTTTCCATGAATCATCACCTGTACTTTGTTCCATTTCATTCCTGTCCACCAGTTAGTAGGATAGGGGGTGAAATCATTTTGGGAAAAAGCGAAAAGTGAAAAATGAAAAGTGAAAAGTAAAAAAAGTATTTTTTTCATGGTTAAAGTTTAATCTTTTTCTTTTATAAAAAAGTAGCAAATAAGTGCGGCAATAATCATCAGTACACCTCCAATCTGTACTGCAGCAAGGCGATCATTGTGTAATACATTTTTCATGACCCATCCGAAACCAAGCGATGCAATAATTTCAGGCAGTACAATAAAGAAATTAAATATGCCCATGTACACACCTATTTTATCTTCTGGTAAAACGCCACTCAACATAGCATAAGGCATAGAAAGAATACTTGCCCATGCAATACCAACACCTGTCATACAACCAAACAGCATGTATTTATTTTCAACAAACGCAACACTTATCAGGCCAATGGCACCACACAATAGACAAATAGAATGCGTTAATTTTCTTCCTAGTTTTCTTGCAATAGAAGGCAGTACAAATGCAAACGCAAATGTTATTACATTATAAAATGCAAGTGTGAGACCTCCGAAGTTTGTTCCCTGGCCATACAATGGATCTGTTTCACTGGTAGCATGAAAAATATTTCTTGCAACAGCTGTGTTGTAAAAGAACCACATTAAAAATAATCCCGGCCAGGTGAAAAATTGTACTGCTGATAATGCCTTCATACGGGGAGGCATATTCGAAATAGCATGAATTATTTCTTTTACACCTCCGCCAAAACCCCTGTTGGATTCTTGTACCTTTTCTTTGAAACCAAGATCTGGCGGCGGATATTCTTTAGATGTAAAAACAGTATATAATACTGCTGTGAGAAAGAAGAAGGCACCTATGTAAAAACTCCATTTTACATTATCAGGAATGATACCTGGGGCAGCCAGGCTGCTAAAATGAAACCAGTTGTCCATCATCCACGGAAGGGCGGAAGCGATACTTCCGCCTAAGCCGATCATAAGACTTTGCATAACGAATCCCTGTGTACGCTGGTCTTCATTTAATTTATCGGCAACAAATGCCCTGAATGGTTCCATGGCAACATTTCCAAAAACATCCATCACCCAAAGTAAACCGGCAGCCATCCACAAAACACTGCTATGCGGCATAAATACGAGGGCGATGGTACTTAAGATAGCACCCACTAAAAAATAAGGACGTCTTCTTCCAAATCTCGGACTCCAGGTTCTGTCACTCATGTATCCGATAACCGGCTGTACAAGCAAGCCTGTTAATGGTGCGGCTAAAAAAAGTAAAGGAATATCATCTGCATGGGCATGTAAATGTTCGTAGATAGGCCCCATGTTCGCTCTTTGCAGGTCCCAGCCAAATTGGATACCGAAGAACCCTACACTCATATTAATGATCTGGGACAAACTAAGTTTTGGTTTTACCCAAGGAATGGTCTCTGACATAGCAATCATTTATTTGTTGGAAATGGTAAACTGTGTAAAAAATACACTTTGCTAAAAATACAATAAAAAAAATTCTGACAAAATTTTTCGAAAATTAACTGCCCGGGTTACAATTATCTGAAATGGTTTATTTCGCTGTATTGTTGAAGGAATCAGGGTTTTCGCCGAAAAGTTTTTACACATTTGTTCGGGTTTCACATATTGTGTGTATTTTACACATTAAATTGTTTGCAATGAAAAAATATTTACTCTTCTTAGGGGTAATTTTATTGACTTTACCTTCTTTTTCTCAGGAACTTTCATGGACACCAAATTTTGCTCAGGAAAGTACTACGCCTTTTACTGTAACATTGGATGCAACCAAAGGCAACCAGGGGCTTATGAATTATGCAACCACTTCGGATGTATTTGTTCATGTAGGCGTAATAACCAGTTTAAGTACAGGTGCGTCGGATTGGAAATATACAAAATTTACCTGGGCTACCACTGTTGTTGCGGCACAATGTACTTACCTCGGTTCTAATAAATGGTCTTATACAATTACTGGAGGAATTCGTACTTTTTTTGGAATAACAAATGGTGCGGAAACCATTCAGAAGATCGCTATTCTTTTCAGGAACGGAGCTGGTACTACTGTTCAGCGTAATGCTTCAGGTACTGACATGTATATTCCAATTTATACAACAGCGCTTGCAACCAGGTTTACATTACCATTGGTACAGCCAACTTATGTACCTCAACCTGAAACAATTACAAAAGTTGTTGGTAACACAATACCGATGACAGGTGTTTGTAACAATGCATCAACCTTAAAACTATATTTTAATGGAACGCAGGTTGCTACTGCTGCTGCAGCTACTACTATTTCAGCAAGTCCAACCATTGCAACTACAGGTAATCAAATACTTGTTGTAGAAGCTTTTGATGGTACAACAACCAAAAGAGATACAATACAATTTTATGTTGCAACTTCACCCACCGTACAGGCGTTACCCGCTGGCGTTAGAGATGGTATAAATTATGATGCCAATGGTACATCAGTAACATTGGTACTGTATGCTCCTTTAAAAACCAGGGTTGGAGTGATCGGTGATATTCCCAATAGTAATTGGGTAGAACAGACTACCTACCAGTTATATAAAGCACCTGACAACCTTCGTTGGTGGATTCGTGTAAATGGATTAACGCCAGGTGTTGAATATTCATTTCAATATATTGTAGATGGAACATTAAGGATCGCTGATCCTTATGCTGAAAAAATACAAGACCCTTATAATGATCAATATATTACTGCAGCAACTTATCCTGGTTTAAAAGCTTATCCATCAGCCACAGCAAATGCAGTAAGCATTTTGCAAACGGGACAAACTCCATACGCTTGGCATAATAATTCTTTTACAAGGCCTGATAAAAGGAACACAGCTATCTATGAATTATTGATCCGTGATTTTGTTACCAAGCATGACTGGAACACGTTAACGGATAGCCTCAATTATCTTAAATCACTTGGAATAAACGTGGTTGAATTAATGCCAACAAATGAATTTGAAGGCAACAATAGCTGGGGGTACAATCCTGATTTTTATTTTGCACCTGATAAATATTACGGCCCTGCAAATACCATGAAACGTTTTGTCGATTCATGTCACTCAAGGGGAATGGCAGTTGTGATGGATATTGCACTCAATCATTCTTTTGGTATGTCGCCGATGGTACAATTGTATTGGGATGCGGTGAACCAACGGCCGGCAGCAAATAATCCATGGTTTAATACGGTGCCTAAGCATGCGTACAACGTAGGATATGATATGAACCATGCAAGTGCAGCAACAAAATATTATGTGAGCCGCATATTAGAACATTGGCTTGTTGACTATAAAGTGGATGGATTCCGATTTGACCTTGCAAAAGGATTTACACAAACACAAACATGTGATGCCAATGGAGGCAATTGTGATGTTGCAGCCTGGGGCAATTATGATGCAAGCCGTGTTGCCATCTGGAAACAATATTATGATTCCATGCAGTTAAAGGCACCTGGCTCTTATGCAATACTTGAATATTTTGCAGGTAATACGGAAGAGACAGAATTGTCAAATTATGGTTTCATGCTTTGGGGAAATATGAATTATAACTATAACCAGGCATCTATGGGCTTTTCTACAGACTGGAACTTCGACTATGGCTTATCGGTAGCAAGGGGTTGGGCCAATCCATACCTGGTTACTTATATGGAGAGTCATGATGAAGAAAGGCTGATGTATAAGAACCTGCAGTTTGGAAATGTAAATGGTACGTATAATATCAAGACATTAACGACAGCACTAAAAAGGATGGAATTGTGTGGTGCCTTGTTCCTCACGCAGCCAGGGCCAAAAATGATCTGGCAGTTTGGAGAATTGGGTTATGATTATACCATCAACTTCTGTCAAAATGCAACCATCAATACAAGTTGCCGTACAGACCCCAAGCCTATCAGCTGGAGTTATTTTCAAAATTCAGGAAGGAACCAGTTGTTCCATGTTTGGGCAGCACTGTTGCGCCTGAGGCAGAATCCAATTTATAGCCCTTTATTTGTTTCCAATAATATCACCCGTGATTTTAGTGGTTCAATAAAATGGTTGAAACTGGATGTAGCAACCACGCATCTTGCTGTGATGGGTAATTTTGATGTCGTTTCAGCAACAACAAATTTCACATTCCCAACAGCAGGTACCTGGTATGATTTCCTGAATGGCACTACCATTACTGCAACTGGATCTGCTCAGTCATTTACATTGGCGCCGGGCGAATACCATGTTTATACCAACCAGTTTATTGCACTACCGGTTACGCTTACCAGTTTCAACGGAAAGAACAATGGAAAAAATAATTTACTTTTCTGGGGAGTGAATAATGAAGTAGAGCTCGCTTCTTATGATTTACAACGCAGCCTGGATGCACAAAATTTTGAAACCGTAGGTAATGTTACGGCTACGGGTAACAGCAATTATAATTATACAGATGACATCAGTGGGGTGATTGCTCCTGCTTATTTCTACAGGTTAAAGATGGTTGATAAGGATGGTGGTTACCAGTACAGCCCTATCGTTAAGATCAATGTTTCTGTAAATGGCGGATTCATGGAAGTAAATCCGAATCCATTCAAAGAAGTATTGAATGTGAATATTGAATCAACCATAAAAGATGTAGCTGCAATCAGCATTTCAGACATAAGCGGAAGATTGTTATTGAAAAAATCAGTTACATTATCTGCAGGCAATAATGCTTTTGAAATAAAAGAAGCAGCGGGCCTTTCAAGCGGAATATATGTTATGACAATTAAAACATCACAGCAAAAACAAAGTATCAAAATAGTAAAGGGTAAATAATAACCCGGTTCAGGCAATATTTTTATAATAAATTAAAATTTCAAATTTTATTATTATGCCACTCATACCTGAAGAAAGCCTACATAATAAAGGTGTTAAGACACTTAAGATCATCCAGTCTGAAGTACAAAGTACCAACAAGATTGCTTTGTCTGTTGACTGTGTCATATTTGGTTTTGATGAAAATAAATTAAAGGTTTTGCTCATCAGGTCCGACATGAAAAAATTTCAAAGCAAGTGGTCGTTACTGGGCGATCTTGTAAAACCAGATGAAGATCTTGATACGGCTGCTTACCGCATTTTAAAACAGCGAACAGGCCTGGATCATCTATACCTGGAGCAGGTTCATACTTTTGGAAGTATTGGCCGTCACCCCGGTGGGCGTGTTGTTTCGGTTGCTTATTACTCATTGATCAATATCCAGCATCATAAATTAAAGATACTTGACAATGAACTTCATTGGCATGATGTGGATAGTGTTATTGATCTGGCTTTTGACCACCAGGAAATTTTTGATACCTGTTATACCAGGCTTCAAAAAAGAGTGCAGGAACATCCGCTTGGATTTAGCCTCTTGCCCAATAAATTTTCATTGCGTGAATTACAAAATTTGTATGAAGCCATATTGAGCGTTAAACTGGATCGCCGGAATTTTAGAAAAAAATTCTTTGCGATGGATTTTTTAATCGACCTGGATGAGATAGAAGAAAATGTACCACACAGGCCTGGCAAGCTGTATAAATTTAATTACAGTAAGTATGAAAAAAGGAATAAAAAATGGGTGGGAATTGACTTTTAAGAACAATTTTTATGCAACCCAGAAGCGCTTTATAGCGTACCATTATACAGAAATTTCCAGGTTGTTTAAGTATTTATAAAAAACCAGAACATAATTATTAACATAAATTTCATTTTAAAAAAAAAATCTTACTTTGTGTAACTTTTACACATTGCTTTAACTACCAAAACCGTTAATGTTTGTTTTATGAAAAAAACTACTCAAAAAATCTCCAGGATTTTACCGGTGTTTTTGTTTTTTGTGCTTTTTTCTCTTTCTTCTTTAGCACAAAACGCCCTTTCCGGTACTGTAACTGACTCCAAAACCGGAGATCCGGCATCAGGTGTTACTGTTACAATAAAGGGAACCAAAACCTCCACGCAAACCGCAGCGGATGGTACTTTTAAATTATCAGCTCCTGCCGGTAAAAACACATTGTTGTTTACTTCAGTAGGTTTTGCTACACAGGAAAGTACTTCAACCAGCGGGACATTTAAGATCAGTTTAGTACAAGCTAACCAGGTATTAAATGAGGTTGTTGTTGTAGGTTATGGTACAACCAGGAAGAAAGATCTTACTGGTGCTATAACCACAGTATCATCTAAAGATTTCCAAAAGGGAGTTATTACAACGCCTGAACAATTGATCGCTGGTAAAGTACCTGGTGTGTCAGTTATATCAGGTGGTGGCCGTCCGGGCCAGGGAGGTACGATCCGCATTCGTGGTGGAGCCTCTTTAAATGCAAGTAATGATCCGTTGATCGTTGTTGATGGGATTCCCCTGGATAACGATGGTATAAAAGGAGCAGTTAATTCCCTCAGCCTTATCAATCCAAATGATATAGAAACGTTCACTGTATTAAAAGATGCTTCTGCTGCAGCGATCTATGGAACGAGAGCGGCAAATGGCGTTATCATTATCACCACTAAAAAAGGTAAAGCTGGTGGTGATCTTAAGGTTAATTTCTCTACACTTAGTTCATGGTCCAAGATCACTGATAAAGTAGATGTATTAAATGGAGATCAGGTTCGTTCTATCATCAATGGGTTAGGAAATACTCCAAACGAACAGCTGCTAAAATCACAGCTTGGAACTGCAAATACAGACTGGCAGGATGTTATCTATCGTACTGCTGCTTCTACAGACAATAACCTTAGCTTCAGCGGCGGTATAAAAAAATTACCTTATCGTTTATCATTAGGATATTCTTATTTAAATGGTGTGTTGGTTACAGATAATCTTGAAAGATTTTCAGGAAGCTTATCATTGAATCCAAGTTTTTTTCACGATTATTTAAAAGTGAGTATCAATCTTAAAGCAACTTCTGAAAAATCACGCCAGGCTGATGATGGAGCAATTGTCAATGCAGTTAATTTTGATCCTACACAACCTGTATATTCTGGTAGCCCAAGATATGGAGGCTACTTCGAATGGCTTGAAGCCAATGGTACTCCGATGCAAATTGGGGGTACTGCAAATCCCCTTGGATTACTGGAAGAACAAAGCCTGATGAAATATCCGAAGAGGAGCATCGGCAATATCCAGTTTGATTATAAATTTCATTTTCTTCCTGATCTGCACCTAAACCTAAACCTTGGTTATGATGTAAGTAAAGGAACTGAAAATAATTTCGCTTCTGATAGTGCGGTAGTTAATTATAAAGTAACGGATCCATATATTGGCGGTAATATATACCGCGGAAAACAAACAAAAAGAAGTTCATTGCTGGATTTTTATTTGAATTATCAAAAAAGCATCACGAGCATTAAAAGCAGGATAGATGTTACTGCCGGATATTCTTACAATAATTATCTAACGACAAATTATAACTATCGTAATTATACAGCGCATGGGGATACCATTCCAGGAACAACAGCTCCTGATTTCCTTTTTGACAAACCAGAGCATACTTTGATTGGTTTATTCGGTCGTTTGAATTTTGTAGCTCGTGATAAGTATATGCTTACAGCTACTGTTCGCCGTGATGGTTCTTCCCGTTTTATTAAAAAGAATCGTTGGGGCACATTCCCATCAGTTGCTTTGGGATGGAAACTTAAAGATGATTTCTTTAGAGCAAGCAGGGTTATTTCTGATTTGAAATTACGTATTGGTTGGGGTGTAACTGGCCAACAGGATGGTATCGGTAACTATTCATACCTTACTAATTATAATCTTACTACTCCACAGTCTTCTGTAGGAATGGGAAATACTTATTTGCAGGCATATTATCCTGCAGGATTTAATAGTGATCTTAAATGGGAATCAACAACTACTTATAATGCTGCCCTTGATTATGGGTTGTTCAATAACAGGGTAAATGGTAGCGTAGATTTTTATTATAAGAAAACAAAAGATCTTTTAAATGAAATTCCTCAGCCAGCAGGAACAAATTTTTCTGCAATTATTCTTGCTAACGTTGGAGATATGGATAATAAGGGTGTTGAGTTCAATGTAAATCTACAGGCGATCAGGAAGAAGGATGTAACGCTTGATTTTAATTTTAACGCTACTTATAATAAGAATGAAATTACCAACCTGACCGTACAGGAAAAGGATCCGAATTATATAGGAGCACCGGTAGCAGGAAGTGGAGCGGCTGGTGTTCAGGGTGTTACCCAGATCAATGCAGTTGGTTCACCAAGAAATACTTTTTACCTGTTTCACCAGGTATATGATAAAGACGGTAGGCCTATTGAAGGTTTATTTGAAGATGTTAACCGTGATGGAATTATCAATGATAAAGACAAATACAAAGGACATTCTTCAGATCCAACAGTATTTTATGGCTTCAGCGCTAATTTGAGTGTGAAAAAATTCAACCTTGGATTTGTTATGAGGGCTAATTTCAACAATTATGTCTATAATAACGTTTATAGTAATAAAGGAAGGTTGAATTCAGTGGCTGGTGCTTACCATGTTGGAAATGCATCAACCAATTACCTTGATACACGTTTTGCAGGTGGAACAGATATACAGACATTGAGTGATTATTATGTTCAAAATGCTTCTTTCCTGAAAATGGATAATATCAATATTGGTTATAATATAGGAAGAATCGGTAAAACAAATCATGCCAACCTGCGCCTGACTGCTGTTCTTCAAAATGTATTTACCATTTCAAAATATAAAGGATTGGATCCTGAAATTTCAAATGGTATCGATGGCAAAGTATATCCACGCCCACGTACAATATCTGTAGGCGCAAATATTGACTTTTAATAAATAAAAATTAAAATAAGTTATATGAAAAATAATCTCAAAATAATGTCAATGGTTTGTATCTCGGCATTTGTTGTCCTTGCCGGATGTACAAAAAAACTCGACCTGGTACCAACCAACGCTGTAACAAATAATGTTGTGTTTGCAACGCCACTAGGTTATAAGCAGGCACTTGCAAAAATTTATGGAACGATGCTTACATCGGGACCTAATGGCCCTAGTTCAGGCGGAGACCTTCCAACACAGATCATTAGTGATGGTGGTAACTCTGATTTCTTTCGTAATATATGGTTCCTTCAATGCTTAAGTACTGATGAAGCGGGATGGACCTATGCAAACAATACCGATCCGATTGGTATTCACCAGATGAGCTGGAGTTCTGTAAATACTGCTGTAAAAGCTACTTATTACAGGTGCTTTTATATCATTACGCTTGCAAATAATTTTATAACAGAAGCATCTGATGATAATATTTCCAAAAGAGGTATTAGTGGTACGGATGCTGATAACGTAAGATTATACAAACAGGAAGCAAGGTTCTTAAGAGCGTATGAATATTCTTTACTTATGGATATGTTTGGCAATCCTCCTTTTATTGACGAAACAACTCCGATAGGTTCAACAGCTTTTCCTCCTCAAATTGGTCGTGCAGGAATATTTAATTACATCGAAAGTGAATTAAAAGATATCGAAACAAAATTGGCTGATCCAAGAGCCAATGAATATGGACGTGTAGATAAAGCAGGAGCGTGGTCGTTACTTGCACGTAATTATTTAAATGCAGAAGTATATACAGGTACTGCCAGGTATACTGATGCTATCACGTATTGTAATAAAGTTATTGGAGCCGGTTATACATTACATAATGATTACAAAGAATTAATGCTTGCAGATAATGATCTTAATACAGATGAGTTTATCTGGATATTACCTTTTGATGGATTAGCGACACAAACCTATGGTGGGACAACTGTATTGGTTCATGGCCCTTCAGGTGTTCCAGGATCAGTATCAGGATCAAGTGGTACATGGGGTTGTATCAGGGTTACGCAACAATTTGTTGGACTGTTTGATGCGCAGGATATAAGGGGGCAGTTTTACACAAATGGACAAACACTTATAATGACTACTCTAATTGGAGATGGTACTGCCGGTTATTCATCAACAAAATTCAGGAATGTAACAAGATCAGGAGATATTGCGCCACGTATAGATGCCAGCCGTAATTTTTCCAGCGTCGATATGCCAATATTCAGGTTGGCAGAAATTTATTTAATTTATGCTGAAGCAGTTGTAAGGGGCGGAACAGGTGGTGATAATACTACCGCTTTAGGATACCTGCAACAATTAGCAGTAAGAGGAAGGCCGGCAGATCCCAATGCAAGCAGCTTCCCACAACTTACATTACAATACATTTTAGATGAAAGGGGCCGTGAATTATTTTGGGAAGGACATCGCCGTACTGATCTTATCAGGTATGGTCAATTTACAACTGCAGCTTATTTGTGGGCTTGGAAAGGCGGAATTGCATCAGGAACAGCAGTAGATAGTAAATACAATTTGTATCCTATACCATCGGATGATCTTGCATCTAATCCCGGTTTGGTTCAAAACCCTGGCTATTAATAAATAAATAATTAAACAAAAAATATTAAAATGAAAAAAGCAATAAAGCAAGTAATCTTCTTATCGTTACTGGTTGCAATATTCGCTTCCTGTAAAAAGGACGAAACAAAGGTTTCTGTCGAAAGCTCTAAAGCTCCTGTACTAACGGCAACAGAATATACAAGTCCAATGGTTTTGTTAAGGGTTAATAGAAATGACCAGGCAATGAAACTTGCATGGACCAATCCGGATTATCAATTTTCTACCGGCATCAGCTCACAGGATGTATCATATACCATTCAGCTTGATACAATCGGAACAAATTTTAATGGTCCAAATTTAAAAGAACAGGTGATATCAAAAGACCTTGGTATATCATTAACTGTGGGACAGTTAAATGCACTTATGCTCAATTTCAAAGAGGATTTACCACATCATGTTCAAATGAGGGTAAAAGCAGCACTTGCTAACGATGCCTTACCGTTATATTCAAACGTTATTGCTTTTGTTGCAACTCCTTATCTTGATGTTGTTGTTCCCTTACCAATTGGAGGGCACTTGTATATCATTGGTAGTGCAACTCCAGGTAGCTGGGACAATCCGGTTCCTGCAGCAGTTCAGGAATTTACTGCAGTAACTACAACATCATATGAAATAACCCTTCCTTTAACAGGAGGACAGGAATTTCTTGCAATACCTTCGAATGGCTCATGGGATAATAAATATGCGGCAGACGCGTCTCATTTGCCTACTCAAACTGGTGGCATCTTCGGGTACAATGGTGCTAACAGTACCTACGGCAATAATTTCCCCGGGCCGTCGACAAGCGGAACTTATAAAATCGTATTCAATTTTAAAACAGGATTGTACACAGTTACATTACAATAATAACAACATCAGGCTTTAATTTATAAAAACTGAAATATGAAAAATTTTTTAAAACTCCTATTTGCATCTGTTGTATGTACAGTGATATATACATCATGTAAAAAATTAGACGCACCCACTGTTAATGGTAATGGAACGCAGGTTACTTTAACCAGTTCTTCCGTTGCACTAACCCCTACAGTGGCAGATTCAAACAATGTAGTTGTATCATTTGCCTGGACAAATCCTGCTTATGCTACAGATACTTCCAACTATAAATATGTGCTGGAAATAGATTCTGCAGGAAGACAGTTTACCAAAGAATCTACAAAAGTAGTTTTGGGTGGACATGGTACTTCACTTACAGGAAGGGAACTGAACAATATCCTTCTTAATTATGGATTTACTTTAGGTGTTCCTTATGACCTTGAGGTAAGAGTATCTTCTTCTTATGGTAACAATAATGAGAAATTTGTTTCTAATACATTAAGGATATCTGTTACTCCTTTTAACGATCCTTCTGTACTAACGACCTCGGTTAGTAGCGTAGTATTGAGTTTGCCTGATGCCGCATTGGATGCGAATACTTTCAGCTGGACGCCTTCCTTTGTTGGTTATTCCGGAACAGTTACTTATTCAATAGAATACGACTTAGCAGGTGGCGGATTTACTACTGCTAATACAATACCTGTAGGAGCTGATATATATGCTCAAACTTATACGGAAGACCAGGTAAACACTGCTGCAGGTATTGCAGGTATTGTGCCTGGAGCTGCGGGAACATTAGAATACAGGTTAAAAGCGGTTACATCACAGGGGGCAATCTCTTATTCAAATACGGTAAACTTAGATGTTCAAACCTATATCTCAATCCTTAGGTTTTACATGCCAGGAAGTTATCAAACGGCTACAGGTAACGGTACAGATTGGACGCCAGGTGATGCACCTGAATTGATCAGGGACCAACGCCCGGGACTTTTAAACAACATGTACTATATCTACATTTATTTACCTGCCGGTGCCCAGTTTAAATTTACACAGGGCCAGTCATGGAATACCAACTATGGAGACAATGGTAGTAATACTTTAAGTTCCGGTGGTGGTAACTTAAGTGTGGCAGCTGATGGCTGGTATCGTGTAAGCATTAACATTAATACACTTCAATGGAATATCATGCAGGGAAGAATGGGATTTGTTGGTGGTGCAACTGGTGCAGGATGGAATCCCCCAAATGTGTTCCCTGATTATGCATTGGGAAATGGTGGAACCAATTTGTTTGTTGGGCTAACAGACCTTGCTGTTGACGGATGGAAGCTAATTGACAACGACGCATGGAACAGCGGAAGCAATGCGGTAGATGAAACAAGAAGTTATGGTACAACGTTACCAAGCGGAAGTACATTGCAGACAAATGGCGACAATTTTAACCCGGTTGCTGCTGCTGGCAGGTACAGGGTTATCTGGGATGGCCGTGACCGTGATAATGTAACTTACCAGTCAATGGATGGTTCAATTATGAAAGTAGTAGGAGATGGGATTACCGGGGTAGCTGCTTGGAGTCCTGCTGTTTCACCACTTATGACTTATGCAGGCAACAACAAGTGGACAATTACTCTTGGCCTTGAAGCTAATAAGGATATTAAATTCCTTGCCGGAGCAGATTGGGGTGCTTTCGATTATGAAGATAACAGTGGTCAAAACAATGCAACAGGCGTTGCAAAGAAAATCAAATGGGAAGGTGGAGATAATTTCAAAACACCTACTACTGCTGGTACGTACACCATCACGCTTGATGAAGGTGCACAAACAATGACTATCAACTAATAAAAAGATATCTTGGTTATTTGATGAAGGCCGCTCATTTATTTGAGCGGCTTTTGTTTTGTAGTTAGGGTCTGCTGATTTTATATCAAATCGGTTACTGTCCTGTATTTTATAGAAAT
>JBDTLP010000091.1:0-21279 GCA_039934735.1 Ferruginibacter sp.
AGCCTTTGCTGATTGAATATTGTACGTTGTATTTTCAATATTTCAGAAGGCTACCATCGAAAAAAATGTTCAATAAGCAACGTACAAAGTTCAATGTTCTGAGCCTTTGCTGATTGAATATTGTACGTTGTATTTTCAATATTTCAGAAAGCTACCATCGAAAGAAATGTTCAATAAGCAAAGTACAACGTTCAATTCTCAAAAATCCAATTAGGAAAAAGTACATAAATTCAAAAGAAAAACCACATCAAAAGCTGTTCTTTATACATTTTCTAAATAAATAGTTCCTTCTAATTTGAGTGTTCAAAATTTTGATTATGAAGGGAAAGAAATTTGATCTGGAAGATAGGTTAGTAGATTTTACCTGTAGGATGATTGATGTGGTTGAAGCATTGCCAAATACAAGAGCAGGAAATTATCTTGCGGGCCAGTTAATAAAGTCTTGTCATTCTCCCGCCTTAAATTATGCAGCAGGCCAGCCTGCAGAATCGGTAAATGACTTTTTGCATAAACTTTCAATTGTTCTAAAGGAATTAAAGGAATGTAGGGTAACACTAAAGATCATCGGCAAAAAAGATCTGATTAAACCAGCCTCAAGGCTAGACGAGATTTTTAAAGAGACGCAGGCTTTAATTGCAATCATTGGGAAAAGTATCAGTACTGCAAAAAAGAAAAAGGAGGCAACAAACCCGAAGACTTGAACATTGAATATTATATGTTGAATAATTCTAAATTTTAATTATCATTTATTGTAAATTTAAAAATGGTTAAAGACGCTCTCATTAAAATTACTTCCTGGGTAAATGAAAATGCAAATCGTATAAGTAAATATTCTTTGAATCCTGGGGCAACAGACACAGAACTGGACACATTATCTCAGGTTACTAAATACTTGCCACCCAATCTTAAAGATTTGTATAAAACACATAACGGAGAAAATGATAATGAAAATTGGGGTAATTTTTTTTATGGTTTGCTTTTTCTTTCAATTGAAAATATTTTACACGATATAAATCTTAGAACCAATGCATCTAATAATTGGCCAATGCGAAAAGTTGATAATGGAATTGATCCAACATCTCTCTTCAATGTAAACTGGATTGCGATAGGTTCAGATGGCTCCCGTTCGGGCCTTCGTGTGGATTTGGCACCAACTCCTGCTGGAATTTATGGCCAGGTAATTTATGTGGATGGAGAAGAACAAGTTGCTTTCGTTGTTGCACGGTCAATAGGACAATTACTTCAGCAGTTTGCTTTGGACTTACGGAATGGCCTATATTATTTAAATCCAGAGGCATTGGAAGATGGCCAGCATTTTATTGAGCCAAACCAGGAAATTGACCCTGCTAATTGGCAGAAAATTGATAAATGGAAGCATCTCGCCCTTTAGGAAAAATGCAATTTCCAAAGCCGTGAAAATTGAAAATTGTACGTCGTATTTTGAATATTTCTTAATTGCTTCGGTTTTCTGAGGGTCTAATTTCAATACAAAAAGTTCAATTTCCATATTGCAAACCATTGAATATTCCTTAACTTTAAAAATCCTAAATTGAGACTGTATATTATTATTTTACTATGAGCGACACAACAACAACCGCAGCCCCGCTAACCGCCAAAGATTTCGCAACCGACCAGGAAGTTCGCTGGTGCCCAGGGTGTGGCGACTATTCGATTCTTGCCCAGGTACAAAAGATCATGCCTACACTGGGTATTCCAAGGGAAAATATTGTAATTGTTTCCGGTATCGGGTGCAGTAGCCGTTTTCCTTATTATGTAAATACCTATGGCATGCACAGTATTCATGGCCGTGCAACTGCTGTGGCAAGTGGATTAAAAGCTGCCAGGCCCGAACTGAGTGTTTGGATCGTGACGGGTGATGGCGACGGACTTAGTATCGGTGGTAATCACACGATACATTTGCTGAGAAGGAATTTTGATGTAAATATTTTATTGTTCAATAACCAGATCTACGGGTTGACCAAGGGGCAATATTCACCAACATCAGAAGAAAAAAAGATCACCAAGAGTACACCTTTTGGAAGCATTGATCATCCTTTCAATCCATTGGCACTTGCCATGGGAGCTGACGCAAGTTTTATAGCAAGAACCATGGACAGGGACCCAAAACATTTGCAGGCAATGTTATTAAGGGCTCAAATGCATAAAGGCGCTTCCTTCCTGGAAATATACCAGAACTGTAATATTTTCAACGATGGCGCTTTTGAAATATTTACAGAAAAGAAAACAAAAGCTGATGAGGTTTTATTTTTAGAGCAAGGCAAACCGTTAGTTTTTGGTGCTACTCAAAATAAAGGAATAAAACTCGATGGTTTCAAACCCGTGATCGTTGATCTTGCAGAAGGAGCAAGCACAGATGGCTTATGGATACATGACGAAAAAGATTTTTATAAAGCACAAATATTGATCCGCATGTTTGATGATCCAAATCTTGCCGGACATTTACCAAGGCCATTCGGTGTTTTTTACGAAACAGAAAGAGCCTGCTACGAAGATGTAATGGCCATGCAGATTGAAGATGTAATAGCAACAAAAGGAAAAGGGGATTTGGATAAATTGTTGAGAGGAAGGGAGACCTGGACGATTAGTTAAAACACTCCCTCCGCCCCCTGAAGGGGGGAACTGGTGACTCTCGGTTTGAGACTGTATTTTGTTTTTGGAGATAGATTTTTTGAGGTAAATGACATAGTGATGAAAGAGAATATGTTTTATGGGGCTGCGCCTATTATTTTTGAATTTGCAAAAAAATTAAGGAATAATCTTACAAAAGAAGAAATGATTCTTTGGGGAGTTTTAAAAGAGAAATTTCCATTATTAAAATTCAGAAGACAACATCCAATTTCAATCTACATCGCAGATATATATTGCCATTCACAGAAATTAATTATAGAAATTGACGGTAGTATTCACAATCTTAAAGAGGTGAAGGAAAATGATGAGATAAGGCAAAAGTATCTTGAACATTTAGGTTTAAAAGTAATTCGCTTCACAAACAAAGAGATAAGAAATAATTTAGAAGCCGTACTTCAAATAATAGAAAAAACATTAAATAATTAACGACAAGTTTAACCTGATGAGATAAGGCAAAAATATCTTTAAAATGTAGACTTAGCAGTAATTCGCTTCACAAACAAAGAGATAAGAAATAATTCAGAAGCCGTACTTCAAATAATAAAAAAAAATATTAAACAATTAAAGACGAAGTTCCCCCTTTAGGGGGCGGAGGGGGTTATTAAATATTCCGCAATCTGCACCGCATTCGTCGCCGCACCTTTCCTCAAATTATCACTCACGATCCAACAGTTTAATGTATTTGCTTGTGTTTCATCTCTTCTAATCCTGCCAACAAAAGTTTCGTCTTTATCATGTGCAGTTAATGGCATGGGATATAAACATTCAGCAATATTATCCTGTACAATTACGCCGGGCGCATTAGCAAGAATGGTTCTTACATCATCAATATCAAAATCATTTTCAAATTCTATATTAACCGCTTCACTATGGCCGCCCATTGTTGGAATGCGTACACAGGTAGCCGTTACACGAATTGAATCATCACCCATGATCTTTTTTGTTTCATTCACCATTTTCATTTCTTCTTTGGTGTAGCCATTGTCGGTAAACACATCTATTTGTGGAATGGCATTCAGATCGATCGGGTATTTATAAGCCATTTCTCCTTTGATGCCTTTTCTTTCATTCATCAGTTGATCAACAGCTTTTACACCTGTACCCGTTACACTTTGATAAGTACTCACAACCACTCTTTTTATTTTATACTTATCATGCAAAGGTTTTAAAACAAGCACCATTTGAATGGTTGAACAATTTGGATTGGCAATGATCTTATCAGCTGCAGTCAACACATGTGCATTTACTTCAGGCACGATTAATTTTTTTGTAACATCCATGCGCCAGGCACTTGAATTATCAATAACGGTAATTCCTGCGGCTGCAAATTTAGGTGCCCATTCTAATGACGTACTTCCACCAGCAGAAAAAATCGCAAAATCTGGTTTTGCATCAATGGCGTCCTGCATGCCGATCACTTTATATTTGGTTCCTTTGAAATCCACTTCTTTGCCAATAGACCTTTCTGAGGCAACAGGCAACAATTCCGTTACCGGGAAATTTCTTTGTGCAAGTACTTCCAGCATTTTTGTACCAACCAGGCCCGTAGCGCCTACCACTGCAACTTTCATCTAGTATTTTTTGCAAAAATACTGATTTGAAAATGAGTTAATTTGAAAATTTGAATATGAAATGCTCTTTTTACTAAATTTTAATCAACCCATTTTCAAATCTTCAAATCTTCAAATCACTTCGTATCTTTAAAAGACAGTAAACTAATATGAGAAAAAAATTACTTGCCGGCTTTTTATTGCTCTTCTGTAGCGTTTGCAGCTTCGCACAATTCACCGAAAATTTTAGTGATGGCGATTTTACCAATAATCCTACTTGGGGTGGTGGTACTGCAGATTGGATCGTAAATGCAACTTTCCAATTGCAAAGCAACAATACAGTTGCGAACAGCACTTATTATCTCAGCACCGCCAGTACAAAAGCCACAACAGCGCAATGGGAATTTTCTACACTCATTACTTTCAATCCATCTTCAGCAAATTATGTGGATGTTTTTTTAATTGCAGATGCAAGTGATCTTACTCAAACAACAACGAATGGTTATTTTGTAAGAATAGGTGGAACGGCAGATGAAATATGTTTATACAGGAAAGATGGCGCAACAAGCACGAAGATCATTGATGGTGTTGATGGCGTTCTAAATACAAGTAACAATAATGTACAGCTAAAAGTGATCAGGGATGCAGCCAATCAATGGAGTCTTTCACGCAATCTGAATATAACGAGTTTTGTGAATGAAGGAATTGTTACCGATGCAACCTATCTCACGTCCGCTTTTTTTGGTGTGCTGGTAAAACAAAGTACTGCAAGTTTTTTTCAAAGGCATTTTATAGATGATATTATTGTAGGAGATTATGTTCCCGATATTATTCCACCTGTTATACAAACACTAACGGTTACCAGCGCAAACACATTGGATGTATTATTTGATGAACCTGTTGAACAGGTGAGCAGTGAAACAATAACCAACTATGTTGTTGACAATGGCGTTGGCTTACCAGCAACTGCTGTAAGAGATATTTCAAATACTTCGCTTGTACATTTGACATTTGCTGGTAATTTCCCACTGAATACCAATTTACAAATTACCATCAATGGCGTGAATGATCTTGCTGCAAATACAGCAAATAATCTCACTGGTAATTTTAGTATTTCTATTCCTCAGCAATATGATGTAGTGATTGATGAGCTAATGGCCGATCCGGATCCATCGGTTTCTCTTCCAAATCTTGAATGGCTTGAATTAAAAAATACTTCCGGCGCGGATATTAATTTATTGGGATGGACACTTGGTAAACCAACAGGAGCAAGTGGGCCAATGACATCATACAATTTAAAGAAAGATAGTTTTGTAATTGTATGTACAGGAAGTGCAGTTGCTGCATTGTCTGTTTATGGTAATGTTATTTCAGTTACAAGTTTTCCAAGTATCGGCAATACGGGTGATCTTATTTATCTGAGTTCGCCGAATGGAACTGTAATTCATTCTGTGAATTACACAGACGACTGGTATCAAAATCAATTAAAGGCAGATGGTGGCTGGACATTAGAAATGATAGACACACACAATCCATGTTCAGGATCAACTAACTGGAAAGCAAGTATTGATCCTGCAGGAGGAACGCCAGGCAAAAAGAATTCGATTGACGGAATTAATCCTGATCAAACATCACCAAAATTACTGCGTGCATACGCTGCCGATAATTTGAATATTACATTGGTATTTGATGAACCATTGGATGCAATCAATGCAGCAAATATTTCACATTATAGTATCAGTGATGGCATTGGTAATCCTGTTTCTGCTGTGCCAGTTGGTCCTCTATTTGACAGGGTACAACTTGTTTTAAATACGGCTATGCTCGCAAATAAAATTTATACTGTTACAGCTGCGTCAACACTTACAGATTGTGGTAGCAATGGCATTGCTACTTTAAAAAATACAGCAAGGGTTGGTGTAGCGGAAACAACGGTTGATAGCTTCGATATTGTTATCAATGAAATACTATTTAATCCAACTCCGCAAAGTAATGACTATATAGAAATCTATAACAGGAGCAATAAGATACTCAACCTCAAAAATGTTTCTATTGCAAATGCATCCGGGTTTGAACATCTGAGTACAGAAGATTATTTATTTTTCCCGGGTGATTTTATGGTTGTTACAGAAAGCAAGGATCTTGTATTGCATGATTATGTTGCTAATGACCCTTATGCATTTATTGAAGTATCGATGCCATCTTACAATGATGACGCAGGTGATGTTCGCATTTTAAATGAACAGGGCAATATTGTTGATGAAGTAGCATACCTGGATGACTGGCAGTTTCCATTAATAAGCAATGAAGAAAGAGTAGCGCTTGAAAGAATTGATTATGATGCGCCTTCACAAAATGCTGCAAACTGGCACAGCGCTGCAACAAATGTCAAGTATGGCACGCCCACGTATAAGAACTCCCAGTACAGGATAAACGCAGGTGTGCAAGGAGAAATAAAAATTGATCCTGAAGTTTTTAGTCCTGACAATGATGGGCACGATGATTTTGCAACCATCAATTATAGTTTTCCTGAACCTGGCTATGTTACCAGCATTACCATTTTTGATGCAGTAGGAAGGCGGGTAAGAGATCTTCAACGCAATGCACTCAGCGGAATAAAAGGTTACTATCGCTGGGATGGACTTGATGAAAAGAATCAAAAACTACCAGTGGGTATTTATATAATTTATACCGAGGTATTTAATCTACAGGGCAAGACAAAGAAGTTTAAGAATACGATCGTACTTGCAAGAAAGCAATAATTCACAAATTAAATTATGGATCATGCAAACAAAATCATTGTTGGCAATTGCTGTATTTACTTTATTCAGTAGCCCTTTAAACGCACAAATAAAAATGAATAGAACTCCTTACCAATGGCCGGCAAATGCCAAAGCACCAGTTGCAACAAAGAATCCAAAAGAATTGACCGCACATGGCGACACACGGATCGATAATTATTACTGGATGAATGATTTTTTTAAGAAGGGCCCCGATAGCTCGAGGGCGGTGCATTACCTGGAATCAGAAAATAAGTATTATGATACCATGATGGCAGGAACCAATGGCTTCCAGGATAAATTATACGCAGAGATGAAAGCGAGGATCAAAGAAAAAGATGAGAGTGTTCCCGTTTTTAAGAATGGATATTTTTATTATAGCCGCCAGGTAGAAGGAAAAGATTATTATCTCTATTGCAGGAAGAAAGAAAATCTAACTGCAAAAGAAGAAGTATTGCTGGATGCAAATGCCATGGGCGAAGGACAAAATTATTTTGCTGCCAGTGGTTTTGCCATAAGCATGGATAATAAAATGATGGCTTATGGTATTGATCTTGTCTCAAGAAGAGAATATAAAATATATATCAAGAATCTTGAGACTGGTGAAATATATAAAGATGAAATTCCGGATACAGAAGGCGATCCTGTTTGGGCCAATGATAATAAAACCATTTTTTATACAGCTAAAAATCCGCTTACGCTTTTATCTGAAAAAATAAAAAGACATGTGCTTGGTACCGATGAAGAAAATGATGTTGTTGTGTATGAAGAAAAAGATCCTACAAATTATATACGTGTTGGAAAAACAAAATCAGATAAATTTATACTGATCACATCACAAGCTACACTTTCTTCGGAAGTGAGATTTATAAATGCTGATAAACCTGCCGATGCATTCAGTATTTTTCAACCCAGGATCAAAGAAGTTTTGTACCAGGTTGATCATGCTGAAAATAAATTTTACATCCGCACCAATAAGGATGCAAAGAATTTCAAGATCGTGACTGCAGCAGAAGATAAAACGGGTATAGCTGATTGGAAAGAAATGATCGCACACGATGATAAAGTTTTGATACAGGGATTCGATCTTTTCAAAAACTTTTTGGCTGTAGCTGAAAGAAGAAATGGACTAACACAAATTCATATTGTTGACCTAAAGAATAATACTTCTCATGATCTTGCTTTTGATGAAGCCGTTTATACAGCAAGCATTGGCGGTAATCCCGAATATAATTCTGAAACACTTCGCTTTAATTATACTTCATTAACAACACCTGCTTCGGTGTATGATTATAGCATGCATTACAAAACAAAAAAATTGATGAAGCAACAGGAAGTAGTTGGTTCATTTGATCAGAAGAATTATACAACAGAAAGATTATTTGCAACTGCAACAGATGGAACAAAAATCCCAATGTCGGTTGTTTATAGAAATGGGATTAAGAAAGATGGTAATGCTCCATTGCTATTATACGGTTATGGTTCTTATGGCGCAAGTATGGATGCAAGTTTTAGTAGTGTAAGATTGAGTTTGCTGGATCGTGGTTTTATTTTCGTAATCGCACATATACGTGGCGGACAGGAGATGGGCAGGTATTGGTATGAAGATGGAAAAATGATGAAGAAGAAAAATACTTTCACAGATTTTATTAATTGTGCAGAATATCTAATTGAAAATAAATATACTTCCAAACAACATTTGTATGCCAATGGTGGAAGTGCCGGCGGTTTATTAATGGGCGCTATTGTAAACATGCGCCCCGATCTTTGGAATGGTATTATTGCAGCAGTGCCTTATGTAGATGTTGTAACTACGATGAGTGATCCTTCGATTCCACTCACAACAAATGAATACGATGAATGGGGCAATCCTGAAAATAAAGAAAGCTATTTCTACATGAAATCATATTCGCCGTATGATAATGTAGAGAAAAAAAATTATCCAAACATGTTGATCACAACCGGGCTGCATGATAGCCAGGTACAATATTTTGAACCTGCAAAATGGGTAGCCAAATTGCGTGAGATGAAAACAGATAATAATAAACTTTTACTCTACACTAATATGGAAGCAGGACACGGTGGTGCTTCGGGAAGATTTAAAGCGTTGAAAGATAAAGCAAGGGAGTATGCGTTTTTGTTTGCGTTGGAAGGGATTATTGAGTGATGTTGTGGTGCTTAATTTTTATTTTAAAATAAAACAGTATGAAAAAAATAATTTTATCACTGCTTATTTTTTATTCTTTCTCTTCTTTTGGACAAGAAGTAAAAGCAGAGCATCATATGCCCGTAACTTTGAGAGATACAGCTACTGACTATACTTATGTTTTAGATAGTTCGCACCATAATGTTACCGCTTTTAATTCTTGTGGAAATATGGTTTGGACTGTTTGCCCCAAACTTATTCCAACAGGATTGTCTGAAAAAGATTTTCCATTAGAGATTGGTTCAATAGGATTCTATAAGCAAACACAAACTATAACCGAAAAAAAAATGAGGACAAAGAATTGAGATTCAGTTATGATTTATGTGGAGGGTATATAAAATTAAAAACGGGAGAATCATGGGTGATTGGATGTGATTAATAATGTTATTTATCTATCCCCAATCTCATCAATCTCCCTATCAACTTCATCTGGTATTTTATCCAAAGAAGCTTTCACTAAAAGATAGCCACCAAAGCCGGATGCAAGTGCAATTAGGGCTAAACGTAACAGGTGTTCTTTATTATTAAAATCAAGATTAAAAAACGAGGAGCCTAAAAAGAAACCGGTAAATTCAAAACACAACCAGGTGAGTATAAGCCTCAATCTCCAGGGCCACGGTTTCAATCCTTTCAACATCGCTTTCTTGCCAATTTGCCAGCAAAGAAAGATCAATAAAATCATGTCCATATTAAATGTTTCAATTTAATCTCAATCATAAATGAGTTGAAAGATTGAGTTTGTAGAAGGCGAATTTAGTTCTTTTCTGCTTCGACCACCGCAATGCTGCGGGGCAGGCAAGCTCAGCCTGACAATTTTTTGTTTGTATGTGGATCTTAAATTTTATTCAAAAACTTTTTCTTCTCTTGTAAGCTGGCCAGCTTTGTTCATACCTTCAATGATCACCCTTATTTTTTTACAATTGTCACTATTGTAAAATGGTATTTTTATTCGGCGTGTAACATTATCCATCAATAAAAACGGATTCCAGTACAATGTAGTACGATAATCATTTGCGGGAGCATTGTCTGTTAATTTTTCATAGTCAGGGGAATAAAATTCTTTAATGCTTGAATAACCATTCAATTTTACAAAGTCGAGTCCATTGGAACCATCATTTCTTACCTCACCCTTTTTTAAATAAACGGCTACTCCTCCACCATCACCAGTATTAGATGCATTGAAAAATGTGGGACGAAAAACTTTGATCATCGCTACATCATTCATTGAAATATTTTGTACCTGGTCAAGCTGCGTAGATGTTTCATTTAAAAAGAAACTTGGTTCCTTTCCCCGCCACATGGCTGTTGCAGTTGATCCATTAACTGATATCTGCAAACCTGCAACTTTCGCCTGTAAATAATTTAAAACAGTTAATGAAGAGCGGGCCAATGGATCACCGCCAACATCAAAAATAGTAGCATCACCGCCTTTAAAAAATCCTGAAGTATATTTTTCATCCAGCTTTTCATCCGGTGATTTCACTTTTGTTTTAAGTACAACCGCATCCAGTACTTTTATTTTTTTCCCCTCAGCAAATTCTTCTAATATAAGCTTTGCTACTTTTTTATTTTTTGCTGCAATCGCTGTGTCAGGTGCTACAGGCGCATACAGTGAATTTAAAAATACAGGAGATGTAGCAACAGGTTTTGCAAAACTTGATTTAATGGTAAAACTTGACGTGGAGGTTAATTGCTTGTCCTTATCCTGGTTGAATTGATAATATAATTTTGCAGTATCAAAAAACACCATGCCTGTTCTTCCAAATTTTCCATCCGGCCCTATCGGCATTGTAATAACATCATCACCTGATTTTGATTTTAATATACCGGTGATCTCTCTTCCTCTTAATAAATTAGGAGAAGGGCCATATACATTTCCAGAGATGGAAATATAATTTTCCGGTTGATGACTTAACATTGGCCATTTACCCGCCAATATATTTTCCCATTTAAATCTTCTCCATCCATTTGTAAGCATTACCAGGTCCAGTTGTTGTGCTACAGAATCTTCTTCAGATGAAAAATAATAAGCAGGATTATAAATATAACCTTTAAGATCGCTGCTCAATAATACATTGGAATAAATATTATCCCTGTTGGCAGGCGCTGTAGATAAACTTTCATCCGTTACCGAAATAGACAAATTACTAACGATACTACCGCCAACGTCTACCTGCAGAGTATTGTGTTTGCGTTTGAGTAAATTTAATTCTATCGCATGCAGGTCGGTATTAAAATAATAATCATTGTGATTAATAAAAACAATCCGCTCTGCTACCGGTATTTCATCTGCATTGAAAATAGTTATTTGAATGATACCTGTTCCCAAACTATCTGTTGGAATAGCAGCTGTAACTTCTGATTTGGCAGACAAGTTTATTTTTGCGCTATAAATAATTTGTTGTTGAATTTGTGCAATTACAAAAAAAGAGGTAAAGGCTTTTTCAGCAGAATCGGGGCGCTTTAGTGTATAGGTTATTTGATTATGAACATTAATGACTGATAATGAAACGCCTTGCTTTTTTACTGCAGGCAAAATTGTTTCATGCATGGTTCCTTTTTTATCTTTCCATGTTGCTTTGTATGTTTCATCTATAGAAGGCCTGAATGAAAATGTTCCCATGCCATCGTGTACCGATGCAAAGGGTATTAATTTATTTCCTTTTTTATCTGTGATATTTCCACTCACAGTAACAGGATTTCCGGCTTGATCCGTTGCTTTAAATGCTACCAATGATTCGATCCCATTCACAAGATCTCCTCCTTCCGGGAAAAAAGTTAATGTGTATGATGCAGGAGGAGCGGCAATTTTTTTAGCATTGCTAATGATGGTTATGGGTTTTATGTATAATAATGTAGAATCAAAATTCAGCATCCACGAAGTATAGGCTCTTACAAAAACAACAGAAGCGGCTAAGCTATCCGGTAAGTCGAAGAATGATGCAGCACCTGACTCAATAACAGGCATTATCTTTTTTTGTAAGATTGTACCTTTTTCATTGATCAATTCTGCATATACGGTTTTGCTGATGGCTGAAGGAAGATTATCGGAAGTAAGGTATGTTTTGAACCAGATCTTTTCGCCGGGATTGTAATAAGGACGATCATACTGAACATATATTTTCTCCTGCGGATATTTTGTTCCGAGCACATTCATTATAGAATCCAATCGCTGTGCAGATAAATAAAATCCGGAAATAATAAAAATAATTACCAGGAAGAAAATTTTGTAAAGCTTATGATTCATCATCGAATTAGCATGGTTTGAAAAAAACAAAATAAGTGAATGATTGCAAAAGTAAATACTAATGGAATGTGAAAGAAGAATATTCGGTGGCGGCAACCGGCAATCGGCAATCGGGAATACCCTGTCGGCGGTTGCAAACCCCGACAGCGGTTTGTTCCTAATTTGAGTGAATGGGTGAATAGGTCAATGATAAAGGTTGAATATTTATTCTGATTGAACTATAGGTTTCACACAAGAGCAAAGAGAAATGCAAAAGCAATAAAGATCTTTGCGCCTGGCGTGAGACAGAAACTAAAAAACCTGCAACTTTCGCTACAGGCTTTTCCTTGGGTTAATAATTATGTTATACAAGATCGATATCAAAATTGACCAACTGTACAAACTCTGCCAATCGTTCATCAATATCGGCTTTTGTTATCTCTTTTAAGCGTTCCGGGCCAAATTTTTCTACACAAAAACTTGCCATGGCACTTCCAACGATGATGGCCGTCTTCATATTTTCAAAACTTATATCTTTTGTTTTTGCAAGATGGCCGATAAATCCTCCGGCAAAAGTATCTCCTGCGCCTGTTGGATCAAACACTTCTTCCAATGGTAATGCCGGTGCAAAGAATACATGATTTTCATGAAACAACAAAGCGCCATGTTCTCCTTTTTTAATGATAAGGAACTTTGGACCCATCTCTAATATTTTTCGGGCAGCTTTTACCAATGAAACTTCACCACTTAACTGTCTTGCTTCGCCATCATTTACCAGCAATACATCTACTCTTTTTATTACTTCCAAAAGATCATCCAGTGCAATGTCCATCCAGAAATTCATGGTGTCCATTACAATCAGTTTCGGCCTTTTCTTCATTTGATTGATCACACTCAATTGTAATTTCGGCATCAGGTTGCCAAGCATTAAAAATTCAGCGCCCTGGTAACTATCCGGAACGATAGGATTAAAATCTGCCAATACATTCAGATCCGTAACCAATGTATCACGGGTGTTCATATCAATATGATATTTGCCACTCCAGAAAAAAGATTTTTTATCTGGAACAATTTCCACGCCTTCTGTTTGTACGCCACGTGATCTGAGTTCAGCTAATTCTTCTTCAGGAAAATCGTAACCAACAATGGAAATTTGTTGAACAGGCTTAACAAAATTTCCTGCTGCATAAGCAACATAAGTAGCAGAACCGCCTATGATCTGATCTACTTTGCCAAACGGTGTTTCAATGGCATCAAAGGCCATGGTGCCTACAGTGATTACTGACATATGATTATTATTTTGGATAATTTTTAAACGCTGCAAAAGTAGCGGAATAAATCCTGTTTTTTTTAGGAAAGAAACAATTTGTGTTAATTTGTATCCATGTTGGTACAAATTCATCCGGAAAATCCACAACCGCGGTTAATAAAACAAATGGCTGATTGCCTGCGTGATGGCGGTGTTATTATTTATCCTACAGATACGATCTATGGTTTGGGCTGCGATATATTTCAGCCCAAAGCAATAGAAAAAATTTGCAGGATAAAAAATATAGATCCACACAAAGCACAACTTTCATTCATTTGCCGTGACTTGAGTAACCTCAGTGATTACACTAAAAGTATTGATACACCTTTATATCGTTTACTAAAAAGATACCTGCCTGGCCCGTTTACTTTTATTTTGCCTGCTAGTAAACAAGTGCCTAAACTATTGCAAAGTAAAAAATCCACCATCGGGCTTCGTATTCCTGATAATGAAATTTGCAGGCATATTCTTGATGCACTGGAACATCCGTTATTAAGTGCGTCATTGCCCGGCGACATGGTAGAAGAATATACCGACCCCGAAGTAATGCATGAAAATTTTGGTAGCCTGGTTGATTTTGTAATTGATGGCGGTATTGGTGGAATGGTTCCTTCAACGATTGTTGATTGTACAACGGATGATTGGCATGTGTTGAGGCAGGGATTGGGGGTGTTTGAAGAAGTGTAGAGATCAGCTGTTAGCTATAAGCTGCAAGCTATAAGTTGGTCACGATTAATAGCCGATCTATATTAAATTAAAATTTCCGAAAAAGGGTGATCTGAAAATAAAACTTGTAGCTTCAATAAGCTGTAAGCTATAAGCTATAAGCTGCAAGTAGGCCGTGTTTAATGCTCCTCTACATTGTTGGAGGAAAGCTTTGAATATTAAATACAACTTATAGCTTAAGGCTAACAGCTTATAGCTTGAAGCTTGCAGCTTCCTCCGGAAGTATATTGAAACTCCTGCGATGATATTTACAAAGGCCTTCTTTCTCAATAGCGAGCCGATGTTCTAAAGTGCCATAGCCTTTATTTTTATTCCAATAGTAAGATGAATACTCAGCGTGAATTTTTTGCATGTATTCATCCCGGTAAGTCTTTGCAAGAATGCTGGCTGCTGCAATGGAAGCATAGATACCATCACCTTTTATTATACAAACATGTTTGATCTCTTTATAAGGTTTAAAACGATTGCCATCTATTAAAAGCAATTGAGGCGTTTTATTCAAACTATCCAGCGCAAGGTGCATGGCTTTAAAAGATGCCTGTAAAATATTGATGGAATCTATTTCATCATTGTCAACGGATCCAACTGCAAATGAGATCGCTTCTTTTTCGATGATGGGCCTTAGCTCGTCTCTTTGTTTTTCGTTCAGTTGTTTGCTGTCGTTTAATAACGGATGAAAAAAATCTTTTGGTAAAATAACGGCTGCTGCAAACACGGGTCCGGCATAGCATCCGCGGCCTGCTTCATCCAGTCCGGCTTCCATTTTAGTTTTGTATAAAAAAGATTGCAACATATAACGATTGCAAATATCAATTAAAACATTTAAAAGATACTGGCTGTGAAAAATATTTTGCTGCCTTACCTTTGCATTCGATGGATAATTTAATAGAAGAAAAAAATAATAAACAAATTGCGATCTGGCTTTTGATCGGTGTTGGCATGATCGTGATACAAGTGCTTTTAGGAGGTATCACAAGGCTTACCGAATCAGGATTGTCAATTACAGAATGGAAACCTATAACAGGAGCATTACCTCCATTGAATAATACTGCATGGCAGGTTGAATTTGAAAAATATCGAACAACAGATCAATTTAAATATGTACATGGAAGTTTTTCATTGAGTGATTTTAAATTTATTTTTTTCTGGGAATGGGCACATCGGCTTTGGGCAAGGTTGATGGGAGTTGTTTTCCTGGTTGGGTTTGTTTACTTTTTGATACGTAGAAAATTTAATCCTGGCATGATCATGCCGATGATCATATTGTTTATACTCGGTGCTTTGCAGGGAGCAATTGGATGGTTAATGGTAAAAAGCGGCCTTGTTCCAGAAAAATATTTTGTTGGCCATGTTGAACTTACCACCCATTTTATAGCGGCACTTATTTTACTTTCTTATACACTCTGGTTTGCCCTCAGCTTATTGCCCGGCATCAAAGAGAAAATATATCATTCAAAGTTGAAGAATTCCATTTTTTTAATATTGATCATGCTGTTTTTTCAATTAATATACGGAGGATTTATGGCAGGCTTACATGCCGCAGTTACCGCACAAACCTGGCCTGATATAAATGGACAATTTATACCATCTTCTATAAATGAATTATCTCCGTGGATAAGAAACCTGGTAGATAATAAACTTGCCGTTCAGTTTATTCACAGGGCACTTGCATACTTATTACTAATATTCGTGTTGCTGTTTTATTTTAGATCGGCAAAATTTAATGGAAATAAATTTTTTACACGACTGAGGAACGCAGCGTTGTTATTGATCGTGTTACAGGTTTTGCTTGGGATCTTTACCGTGTTGAATGCTGCCAATGATCACTATTTTGTTATGCTCGGTGTTTCTCATCAATTTACTGCCATGTTGCTTGTAATGTGCCTGGTAAGTTTAAGATATATTGTACGGGGCAATAAATTGATATCATAACCAATCACAGGCGATTGAATTTTTTTGTACATTTAATCAATCGCATATGAAGCCATTGCTTAATAACATATTCTATTCTTTCCCGATACAGCTCTTTATTCTCCATTTCCGTAAGTTCCAGATATTACTTTTATTCTGGTATATGCTTACAAGTACGATCAACAGTGGTTTTTTGAAAAATTTTGGCGCTGATGCGTTGTTTTTCTCTCCTGAGTATTTGGGCAAAGTAAATGTATGGGGCGCATTGTTTACAGGTGTTGCATTGGGTGTTTTTATCATGAGCTGGAATGTTACCACCTTTATCCTGCATACAAAGCGATTTAAATTTTTAGCAACCACAGCAACACCCTTTTTTAAATATTGTTTAAACAATGCGATCCTTCCTGTCCTATTCATCTTATTTTATTTTATAAAACTTTATCGTTTTGATGACTACCGGGAGTTAATGAGTTTGGGTGATATTTTTACCGAGATAGCAGGTATATCATTGGGATTTATTCTTTTGCTGGCTGTATCTTTCCTTTATTTTTTCAGGACAGAGAAAATGATCGTTAGAAGAATTGCACCCATTGTTGGTAATCCTGAATTATTTAAAAAAACATTTACTGGAAAACAGCATTCTGATGAATTTGGTTTAAAAATAAGTTATTATATCAGCGGCCGTTTTCATATTCGTAAAGTTAGAAGCGTAAGCCATTATCGCCAGGATTATATAGATGCTATTTTTAAAAGACATCATATTGCTGCTATTGCAAGCATGCTGTTGTCTTTTTTATTTTTAGTACTCGTAGGATTTTTACTGGAGAATAAATATTTTGAAATGCCCGCTGCAGCCAGTGTACTGGTGCTCTTTGCTATCATGACAGCCGTGATCGGGGCGCTTACGTATTTTTTGCAAAGCTGGAGTTTGCCCGCTGCAATCCTGCTGATCTTTGTTCTTAATTTTTTATACAGCAAAGAGATTATTGATCCACGTAATAAGGCGTATGGCCTGGATTATACGAATAAAGAAAGTCGCCCTGCCTATAATAAAAAAACTTTGCAGTCATTGTGCAGCAATAAAAAAGTAAGTGCAGATAAGGCAAATATGATCAGCATACTTAACAAGTGGAAAGCAAAACAAAAAGAAGAAAAGCCGATCATGTTCTTCATTAATGTGAGTGGGGGAGGATTGCGCAGCGCTACATTTGTAATGAATGCCCTGCAAAAACTGGATAGCATATCAAATGGAAATATTACGAAGCATACTTTTTTAATCAGTGGTGCCAGCGGCGGTATGCTGGCGGCTACTTATTACCGGGAGTTGTGTAGAGAAAAGCTGAAAGATTCTTCCATCGATCTTGGTAAGAGTAGCTATACAGATAATATTTCCCGTGATCTTTTAAATCCTGTTTTTACATCTATGATCGCCAGGGATATTTTTGCGCCGATACAAAAGTTCAGGGTAGGCGAATTTGAATATGTAAAAGACCGTGGTTACGCATTTGAAAAAAAACTTTCCGATAATACAAACGCCTTGTTGAATATTCAGTTAAAAGATATGAAAGATGATGAAAGCAATGCAAGGGTTCCACTCATTATATTTAATTCAGTAATAAAAAGTGATGGAAGAAAAATGATCATAAGCTCGCAGCCAATGAGTTTTATGATGAAGCCTTCCTTTCTTGAAAAGGATAGTACCGGCAATCCGGATGCTGTTGATTTTGCTGCTTTGTTTAATCAGCAACAACCAGGCAACCTGCGTGTACTTACTGCACTGCGCATGAATGCAACTTTCCCTTACATATTACCCAATGTATGGTTGCCAAGCAATCCGGTAATTGACGTAATGGATGCAGGATTAAGAGATAATTTTGGCCAGGAAACAACACTTCGTTTTCTTGATAATTTTAAAGACTGGATAAAAGAAAATACCGGCGGCGTGGTTATTCTTCAGTTGCGTGACAGGCTTAATGATAACTGGCTGCAACCTTTTGAAACAAATTCCATCAGCGATATGATGGTTACACCTGCTACTATGCTTCAACATAATTTATTCAAACTACAGGATTATTTTCAGACAGATCAATACAGTTATTATAAACAAAACCAGGACAGTACGATCAGGCGCATCACGATCATGTACACGCCACAAAATATTGAAGCAAGTGCAACACTTAATTTTCATTTATCTGCAAGGGAAAAAAGAGATGTGGAGCATTCTTTTAACAGTGAGATCAATAAGGAGGCGTTGAAAGCGGTGGTGGAGCTGTTGCGGTGAATGGTGAATGGTCAAAGCTTGTAGGTTTATTCTCTTTATGAAACTATAAAATAATTTTTGGCTTGTTATATAAAAGTTTAAAGCTATTAAGATAACGATACAATTTAGAAGCTGCATTTTTTCATCATTCACTTCACGGGCGTAATACCAATTATAAATTAAAACTGAACCAGCAAAAAAAGTTGTCAGGCTGAGCTTGTCGAAGTCGGGTTAATTCAAAATATCGCCTTCTACAAGCTCAGGCTGACAGACAAGTATTAATGTCTGGTTGGTGTAAGCAACCTAAACGCTTTCTCCAAAATCTCTATCTCAAAATGCCTACTGGTTTCCGATGGCTCTCCGTCAATATGTAATGGTGCAGATAAAGGATTTTGCACCTGTAATTTTTTTGTTTGAAAATATTGAATGTCTTTTTTTGAAAAATTTTTTTCAGCAGTATGTTGAAGTTTTCCAAATTTAATGTGTTTTAGCAATGAGTAAAGCATATTTAATTTACTCATTTTATTTACTACAACAATATCAAGCAGGCCATCACTGAGACTTGCTTTTGGTGCAATAGTCACGTTGTTTCCAAATTGGTTGCTATTGGCAATGCTGATAAAAAATGCTTCTGTTTTTATTTGATGGTTATTTACATCAATGATAAATGGATACGCCGGCGCAGAAACAAAATTTTTCATAGTTTGTTTTGCATACGTTGCAAGGCCTCTCTTTTTTTGTTTTGCAAAATCATGTGCAACCTGTGCGTCAAAACCAATTCCACAAAGCATACAACTGAATTGTTTGTTGATGTAAAAACTATCTATGTACGATGCGTTTCCCTGAATAATTATGTCCAGTGCTTTTGTTGAATTCTTTGAAATGCCTGCAGCAAAGGCCAATCCATTTCCCGATCCCAACGGAATGATTCCAATGTTTACATCTATATTCAACAGGAATGATGAAACCTGGTTTACAGTACCATCGCCGCCACAAATAATAATATCTGTAATTTTTTGTTCGTAGATCAGGGAAGGAAGAAAATTATAATTACCATCTTTTCTTGTATCATGAAATTGAAATGAAAAATTTTCCTTTGCCATTCTCTTTTCGATCAATGGCTTTAATGCGGCTTTGTTTTTTGTTCCTGATATTGGATTTATAAAAAAGATAAATTTTCTGTTCATGATTTATTTCTGCAAATTTAATACTTACCTCCTTTACCTCTATAAAAAAACTCCTTTATCTCTGTGGTAAAAGAAAAGCCTCTAATTAAACGAACTCCAATTTTTTACCACAGAGAAAAAGGAGTTGAATACAAGGAGTAAAATGAGTTTACCATCTAATCAATGCACTGCCCCAGGTAAATCCACTCCCGAATGCTGCAAGGCAAACAAGGTCACCTTCTTTTATTTTTCCTTGTTCCCAGGCTTCACACAATGCAATTGGAATAGATGCTGCTGTTGTGTTTCCGTATTTTTCTATATTATTAAATACCTGTTCATTGCTAAGCTGTAATTTTTGCTGCACAAATTGCGAAATACGAAGATTGGCCTGGTGAGGTATCAGTAAATTAATATCAGAACTTCGTAGCCCGTTTGCCGTTAGTGCCTCCATAATTACTTCTGGAAATTTTACAACTGCTTTTTTAAATACTGCAGGGCCATCCATATTTGGAAAATTTTGTGCTTTATCAATCATGTCGTGGCTCATGAACATATCAGCTATAGGTGCATCAGCAAAATCGGCAAGTGGTTTTTCCATCCAATGATTGGCATGGGTACCAGGATTGTACATGGCCAATAATTCTGCGCTCTCACCATCACTATGTAAATGTGTACTCAATATTCCCTGTCCTTCTTTTTCTGTTGGCTGAAGAACAACTGCACCGGCACCATCTCCAAATATGACTGAAATATTTCTACCTCTTGTTGTAAAGTCGAGGCCGAATGAATGTTTTTCACTGCCAACAACAAGTATGTTTTTATACATACCGGTTTTTATAAACTGATCAGCAATTGAAAGCGCATATACGAAACCGCTACATTGATTACGAATATCCAAAGCGCCAATCTCTTTCATCTTCATGGCACGTTGAAGTAATACGCCACATCCGGGAAAATAATAATCGGGACTAAGTGTTGCGAAAATAATAAAGTCAATATCCTGTGCCGTGATGCCGGCTCTTTCAATAGCAATTTTTGAAGCTTCCACACCCATGGTTGTTGTAGTCTCATTTTTTCTGTCGGCATACCTTCTTTCTTTTATGCCGGTGCGTTCCTGTATCCATTCGTCTGAAGTGTCCATGTACTGGAGCAGATCATTATTGGTAAATACATTTGCAGGGACATAATACCCGATACCTGCAATTTTTGTTTGTGGCATGTGCAATCGTTTCTAAAATGAAATAGCAAATTACGGTATTAGAAACGAAATAATTTGGAGATTTGGAAATTTGAAAATTTGGAAATGGGGTTTATTAAATTCGGAAGTTATTCGTACAATGGAAGACTGTTTTCCATTTCCAAATTAATCAGGTCTTTTCATTTTCCGTAAGCAAATTGCAATTTTACAAACTGAATAATTTGGAGATTTGGAAATTTGAAGATTTGGAAATGGGGTTTATTAAATTCGGAAGTTATTCGTACAATGGAAGACTGTT
>JBDTLP010000092.1:0-21069 GCA_039934735.1 Ferruginibacter sp.
GCTATTTGTGTATTGTTTCCGTTATGCTGCGCCAGCAGCATAAATCCGTGAATATCTGCCCAGTCCGTATCATCCGCGTTCCAATCATTGGGGTAGATAAAAAAACTTCGGAACAGTTGTGCTGTCCTCACCAACCACAATATTCCGGTCGGTGAGGACACCGACCAGGGGATAAAGGTGAAAGTTCAAACTAAGAAATAATTCCTTATTAACTATATTAACCCTGTCAACTCAATCAACCCCATAGACATCAACTTTATCAACCTGTTAACCTGCATTTACAATAACTTCACGCAAAATTTTACAAGCGGGAACACTGATGAGAAAAAATATTTTTGTTTTACTTGGGTCCATTATTGGTTGTTATCTATTGGCAACATTCGGTAGCGGTTGTGCGCAGGTGGGCGCTCCTACCGGCGGACCAAAAGATACCATTGCTCCGGTTCTTGTAAGAGCAAATCCTGAACCTGGAAAAATTAATTTCACCGGCAATAAAATAACGATTGTTTTTGATGAGTATATTGAACTTAAGGATATACAATCCAACCTGGTTGTATCACCACTGCCTAAAAAAAATCCATCTATCAGCAGCAGTCTTAAAACGATCAGTATAAAATTAAAAGATACCCTTCAGCCCAATACTACTTACAGCATTAATTTTGGAAACGCAGTTGTTGATGTACATGAAGGAAATATATTAAAGGATTTTACCTACAGCTTTTCTACAGGGAGTTTTATTGATTCACTTGAATTCAAAGGAAAAGTTTTTCTTGCTGAAACTGGTAAGGTGGATAGCACGCTGTTGGTTTACCTTTATAAAAATGCAGTTGATTCGGATATCACCACAAGAAGGCCGGATTATATTACAAAGATCAACGGAAAAGGAAATTTTACTTTCAAACATTTACCCGCAGCTACTTTTAAAATTTATGTATTGAAAGATGCTGATGGTGGAAAAACATATAATTCAAAAACAGAAACATTTGCATTTACTGATGCGGATATTTATACTGCAGAACACGTAGAACCTGTTACGCTCTTTGCATATGCCGAAGAAAAAGAAGCACCACGGGCACTTCCTTCACCTAAAAAACCACTGGAGAAAAAATTAAAATACACGGCATCTCTTACTGGAAAAACACAGGATATCTTACAACCACTTACATTCGAATTTAGCAATGGACTGAAAAAATATGATTCATCTAAAATAATTGTAAGCGATACTAATTTTAAACCACTGCCCAACATAGTTCCAATACTTGATAGCAACCGAAAAAAAATCACCATCAACATTCCATGGAAGACTGAGACTTTTTACTATTTCATTATGCCGAAGGAAAGTTTTGAAGATTCGGCAGGTAATGCTTTAGATAAAACGGATACGGTTCGTTTTTCTACAAAAAGAACTTCTGATTATGGCCGCATTGTTTTAAGGTTTAAAAATATTGACCTCGCCAAACATCCTGTCATACAATTTTTACAAAACGATGCGATTAAATTTTCTTTTCCTGTTACAAGTGCAGAATGGAGCAATAAACTTTTTCCACCAGGGGAATATGATGTAAGAATTCTTTATGATACCAATAATAATGGCGTGTGGGATCCGGGTAATTATAAAGAAAAATTACAACCAGAACGTGCGATCTCGTTGCCGCAAAAATTAGGAATTAAAGCGGATTGGGATAATGAGCGGGAAATACAGCTGTAGCTATTTTTGGATTGTTACTTCTTTCAGAATTAAAATTAAGAATTAAAAATTCATGGCTCCTGCTGACGGCTGATTTCTGATAGCTGATAGCTATGACAGTCTTATCTTTGCAGCATGGTTTTCTCCTCAACTTTTAAATCCCGTGGTCGGTGTCGACACCGACCACGGGATTTAAATTATTGGAGTCTTCTGATAGCTGATTTCTGAAATCTGATATCCAATCTTATCTTTGCAGCATGGTTTTCTCATCTACTCTTCTTGAAAATGCAGTGAACGAATTTGCCAAACTTCCGGGCATTGGAAAAAAAACAGCCTTGCGGCTCGTGCTTCATCTTATTAAGCAGGATGAATTACAGGTTTCTCATTTCAGCGATACGATTTCGGCCATGAGAAAAGAAATTAAATTTTGTAACCGTTGTTATAATATTTCTGATTCAACGCTATGCAATATCTGCAGCAATAAAATGCGCAAACAGGAAATGATCTGCGTGGTTGAAAATATTCGTGATGTGATTGCCATTGAAAGCACACAACAATTCAATGGGATTTATCATGTATTGGGCGGTATCATTTCTCCGCTTGATGGTATTGGGCCCGAACAATTAAACATCGATTCATTGGTACAACGTATCAGCTCAGAAAAAATACAGGAGATTATATTCGCACTCAATCCTAATATACAGGGCGATACAACTGTATATTATATAGGTCGAAAATTAAAAGGCATCCCTGTTAAGATCACCACCATCGCCCGCGGTATTTCCTTTGGCGGCGAACTCGAATATGCTGATGAGATGACATTGGCAAAAAGTATTAGTAATAGAATTCCGGTGGAGCATTATATAAGTTCAATGGACAATGGATAAAATCAATTGACAATGAACAATTGATAATTGATAATTATTACCGTTGACTAAAGTTCAACGGCAAGTGATGTTGCCACTCCTGCCCGACTGTTCGTTCAGGCGGGGATTCACTGATCTTAATTTTCGCTTCTATTCTAACCACTGTCGGGGTTTGCAACCGCCGACAGGGTTAGGAACTTCTTCCCATTTTCAAATCTCCAAATTTTCAAATTTCCAAATTATCCTCCTTTCGGCAAAGAGCCGCCGCCACTGGTAGGTTCCAGTCTCCCCATTGTGCGGTTTTCTGTGTATTTTTAAAAATAAAGCAACCATCTTAATCCATTGGACGTATTAACTACAGATACAAATAATAATTTCAAAGACTTGAAATTTCTCGATGAAATAATAGCGGGCTGTAGAGAGAATAATCATAAGGACCAAAAAGTTCTCTATGAGCGATACTATGGGTATTGCTTAAAGGTCGTTTTCAGGTATATATTCAGATACGACAAAGCGGTTGATGTGGTGAATGATGGTTTTGTAAAGGTCTTCGGCAAACTGCATACATTTCATTACGACCAATCCAGCAAAATAGAAATGATCCTGATGGGATGGATGCGAACCATAATGATTAACACTGCCATCGACAGGCTGAGAAAAGATAATTTCCTCCCCGAAATTGGAATCATAAATGAAGGTGCCTGGATAGAAGACAAATCACAATCTGCAGATCAATCACTCCTGTATAAAGACCTGATCAATGAAGTAAAAAAATTACCACCTACCTATCGAATCGTTTTTAATATGTATGTAATTGATGGATTCACGCACCAGGAAATTGCCAATCAATTGAAAATTGCTGTTGGCACTTCCAAATCAAATCTTTCAAAAGCCAGGGGTATCCTGCAATCGTATTTAAAAAAAGCTGATTTAAAAAAATGCTACGTATGACCGACGAAAGTGAAGAAATATTTCGCAGAGCGGCAGAAAGCTACCCACTTAAAACAGATCATGCTGATTGGGAAGCTGTGCTTAAAAAAATGGGGAACAGCGATGATGACGCCGGCGGCGAAATGATGGGGATAGTTAAGAAAAGAAATTACAGGCGACTATTTTTCCTTTTATTATTACTGATACCCTTTGCCGTTATTGAATATAAATATTCAAGCTTATCAAATTTATTTGGGAAAAAGAAAGAACAACAAACAGCTTCCGGTATTGTTGCATCAACAAAGGCTGCAAAAGAAACTACAGAACAAACTTCCACTGATAATAAAACCGCAAAGGGCAATAAAGAAGAAAAGAAAGAAAATACACCTGTTGTTGCACCAGCTCCGGTTATAAACCAAACCACTTCTTCAACACAAGCTGCTGGTGAAATAGCTGCTGCTACAAATTCGAAGGCCGTTGCTAAACAGAAAGACAACACAACAGGTGATGCACCTGTTATTATTACCTATGAAAACCAGGCCGGAAGTTTAACCAATGGTTCAGATAAAAATAATCTTCCCATTGCTAAACATAGCATTTCTGAAAAGGCAAAAAAGAAAATAAATATTACGAACAGCGATGCAGAAAATGATGTTGCAGAAAAAACAAATAAACCAAATCCAAAACTTTCTTATTCTTCAAAACAAAAAAGCAAGGTCAATATAAAAAGTGAAGCTGCAATGGGTGATGAGGCTGAGAATAAAATTGCTGCAACAGAAAAAGTGATAGCACCAGTTGTTGAACCCGTTGAATCAAAAATTGTTGTTGTAGATAGTAATGCAATTGTAAAAAAAGATGAACCGGTAGAAAAGAAATCAATACCGGATACAGCGAAGACTGTTGAAAAAGTTGATGTAGTTAAGCAGGTTGAAAAAGAAGAGAAGAAAAAGAAATCACACGAGAAACATTTTTATGCAGGTTTGATCATTGGTCCGGATTTCAGCACAGTTAAATTACAGTCAGTAAAAAGAATGGGGCTTAGTTATGGATTGCTTGTTGGTTATAAAATAAACAAAAAATTCAGTATTGAAACAGGTTTCCAATATGATAAAAAAATGTACAGCAGTAAGGGACAATATTTCAGTACAAAAAATATCCCGTTGTATCCAAATAGTACTATTGATCATGTAAGCGGGCAATGCAACATGTATGAGATCCCACTAAATGTTCGGTACACTTTTAGTCAAAAGAAAAAAACAACATGGTTCGCTTCTGCCGGCATATCATCTTACCTAATGCACAAGGAAAAATATAATTATGATGTGATGTATTATGGGACAAGCTACCCTTATTCAAAAGATTACAAATCACACGACAATCAATTTGCTGCTGTAATTAATATCAGTGCCGGTTACACTTATAAAATTGGCAAGATCGGTGATCTTCGGATTGAGCCCTATTTAAAATTACCGGTTCATAAAGTTGGTACAGGAGAGCTTCCCATTCAGAGTGGAGGAGTTATGATTGGGTTTACAAGGAATTTATTTTAGTTTTTATCTTAATGCTTCTTAGTATGAAGCATTTGTTTAGTGATTGGAGTTTTGTTTTCAAAAGAACATTTTTTTAATATTCAATATACAACGTACAATATTCAATGCTCAATGGAATACAGTTTACCACAGAGGTAAAGGAGTTTAAGAATGAGTTTTACAGAGTTATTAATAATAAATAGAAAATTCCGTGAAACTCCATATTGATACTCCTCTAACTCCGTGGTTAAAAAATTGCTTTCCCAACCCGAACATTGACCATTCATTTAAAAGCTATATATTAGCAAAGCAACCAGTACAAATAATTCTGCGTATTGAAATAGAATAACCGTTTTGCATGGATAAACTTTACACTGAAAAAAAATTATCGATCGTTGACCCTTCTGTTTCTGCAGGAGCCATGCATGTTGAGATTGAACATGTAAAAAAAATACCCGCTGAGTTTTCAGAAAGTAAACAAGCTGTTCATACAACCATAAAGCGATCATCTCCATTAGAAAAAAAAATTAATCGTTTTATCAAACGCAGTTTTGATATCATCGTTTCCCTGCTTGTTATAATATGCATGCTGTCGTGGCTCATTCCTTTAATGGCCATCCTTATAAAGCTGGATTCAAAAGGACCTGTGTTCTTTCTTCAGAAAAGAACCGGATTGAATGGAAAATTATTTACCTGTATAAAATTCAGAAGCATGATCATGAATGCTGAGGCGGACCTGCTGGCTGAACAGGAAAACGATCAACGCATAACAAGGCTTGGAAAATTTTTACGCCTTAGGCATATTGATGAGCTGCCACAGTTTTTTAATGTGCTTATGGGAGATATGTCCATCATTGGCCCACGGCCATACATGATCGCTGAAAATAACATCTTTGAAAACCTGTTTAAAGAATATAACTACAGGCACAGCGTAAAGCCCGGCATGACCGGCTTTGCACAATCCAACGGAAATTATGGCGCTACTATGGACATGCAAAAATTAAAGCAACGCATTCATCTTGATATTTTATATATACAAAAATGGTCGCCGGCCATGGATGCAAAAATTTTGGCCCGCACTTTCAGAATGGTAGCAAAAAAAGTGTAACTGCATTTTTATAAAGTCCAGGCGACTTATCAAATTTTGTATGTACATTTCACCAAACGCAATTGAATGATCCATCCATGGCAGTGAAACATGATATGCCTCTTGTTACGGTTGTTATTCCCACTTATAACCGCATGCCTTTAATTGTTGAAGCAGTTCAATCGGTGATTGATCAAACTTATTCAAACTGGGAATTATTTGTGGCTGATGATGAATCAACCGACAATACTGTCGCAACCCTGAAAGCAATGAATGATTCCCGCATACATGTTCTTGAATCTTCATTTACCGGCAAAGTGGGTCCTTTAAGAAATGAAGGCGCACTAAAAGGAACCGGTGAATGGATATGCTTTCTCGATTCGGATGATGTATGGCTACCGCAAAAACTGGAACGTCAAATAAAAATTTTACAGGAAACTGGCCGTCAGTGTTGTTATACCAACTATGAATTAATGGATGAGAAGGGTCAAACAATACCGCTTAAAGCTGGTATATTCAAACCCTATTCCGGGAATATCATCAAAGAATTATTGGTGACAGAAACAAATATCACGATAGTTTCGATTATGCTAAACCGGGAGTTGTTTATTAAGACAGGTGGATTTAGCACTGACCCTCACCTCATTTCATTGGATTATGAATTTGAATTAAGGTTAGCCTGTTGTACTGAAATGATCTGCCTGCCAGAGATATTACTCAGGGTAAGAGAACATCCGGATCGTACCACGAATAAAATAAGATCTGCGGATCTATGCGTAAGTACAGCAAATGCTTATAAGATATTTATTGCAGGAAAGCCAGGAAAAGAACTTGAGAAAATAGCACAAAGAGAACGGGCTAAAAAATTGCGTACTGCAGCAAAACTTAATTTCCATGATGGCAGGTATAGGCAGGCGTTCAGGTTATTTGGGAAAGCGTTGACAGGAAGTTGATGTCAATAAAAATAAACATCTAATTTATAAATAATAAAAGAAAATAGATTTTAAGGCGAATGAAACAAATTGTAAAAGACATTTTCTTAATACTTACTAAAAAAGAAAAAAGACAGTTTATTAATCTTGCTGTAATGGATATTATCATCAGCATTCTTGATATTGGTTTTCTTGTTTTGCTCCTGTTTATTATAAACTTATATGCTCAACAACAAGCTCCTGCGAAATATCCTTTCTTTAATACACTGTTTGAAAAATCGCCTCTTTTGCCAATAGCGTTTTTTTTTGTTTTATTTACCATAAAAAACAGTTTTGCATTTATGGTCTTTCGCATGCAAAACCATTTTGTTTATGAAGTAGCTTCCAGGTTATCAAAACAAAAATTATCAGATTACCTGGAGGGAGCATACAGTGATTACATAAAAACAGATTCTGCTGTTTATTTAAGAAGCATCAGTCAACAACCACTTGAATTCAGCAATTATATATTACGTGGTATTCAACAGATAATGAGTCAATCAATTTTAGTAGTTCTTACTATCATCCCGATCATTATTTATAATGCATTACTTTTTCCATTGTTGCTTTTAATACTTGTTCCACCTATTATCCTGGTAGGATTTATAATGAGACGAAAATTAAATACGATAAGGCTTTCTATTAAATCAACAAGTGAACATGCCGGCCAGCATTTAAAGGAAGCATTGGCAGGTTTTGTAGAAAGTAATATGTATGAAAAAAATAATTTTTTCCTGGAAAGATTTTATGGATTCCAGGCCAGGCTCAATAATTATCTTGCAAGGCACCAGGTTATTCAAAATTTACCATCAAGGCTTATTGAAATATTTGCTGTTTTTGGTTTGTTCATTCTTATCATTATAAACTCGTATAGTACAAATTCACAAGGGCTCAATATTATTATGATCGGTGCATTTATTGCCGCAGCATATAAAATTATCCCGGGCATCGTTCATATTCTTAATAGCATTGGCCAGGTAAAAACATATTCGTTTACGCTTTCTGGTTTGATTGGAAATAAATATGCAACTGAAAAAAAAGGCGAAGACAAAGCTGGCATCAAAACAATCCGGTTTGCCAACGTTTTTTTTAAGTATGAACAAGACAATGTATTGAATGATTTCTCCATCCAAATTAATGAAGGTGATTTTGTTGGTATTGCTGGCCCATCAGGAAACGGCAAATCAACATTTGTAAATTTGCTCCTTGGATTTTTAACTCCTGATCGTGGTGAAATTATTTTAAACGGATCAACATCTACAGCTATTGATCGCCGGCAGTTCAGGCATTCTATCTCTTATGTAAAACAGCAATCATTTCTTATTCACGATAGCATTTTAAAAAACATTACACTTGATGAAAATGAGTTCGATGCCGATAAACTAAAAGCTGTTATGGAAATTACCGGCGTTGATAAACTTATCAGTAAGAGTGCTGAAGGTATTCATACAATGATACAGGAAGAAGGACGAAATTTTAGCGGTGGCCAGCGTCAACGCATCATTTTTGCGAGGGCATTGTATAAAGATTTTGATATGATCATACTGGATGAACCTTTCAATGAAATGGATGAAGATGCTGAAATGCTTTTACTTGAACATTTAAAAAAACTGGCAAATAATGGCAAGGCAGTGATCCTGATCACGCATAATAAAGAAGGACTTTCTTTTTGTAATAAGAAAATTATGATGGGATGAACAACGTAAATAAAACATTGATCATTCTCTCTCCTGGTTTTCCAAAAGATGAAGCAGATACAACCTGTTTGCCATTTCTTCAAACATTTGTAAGAAGCCTTAACCAGGTTGATCCATCTTTACAGGTAATCGTGCTTGCTTTTCAATATCCATTTACTTCAAAAGAATATATTTGGGAAAATGTAAACGTGATCTCTTTTAAAGGAAGGAACAAAGGAAAAATACACAGGTTATTTTTATGGTCGAGAATCTGGAGAACAATAAAAAAACTGGTCCATCAAAATAATGTGATCGGCTTTTTCAACTTGTGGCTCGGCGAATGTGCATGGATGGGAAGACATGCTTCAAAAAAATTCGGGCTGCCATCTTTCTCGTGGCTATTGGGACAAGATGCAAAAACAGATAATAAATATATCAGCCGCATCAAACCAAATCCCAAAAGCCTTATTGCGATGTCTGATTTCCTGGCAGATAATTTTGAAAAGAATTTTAAGATCAGGCCGCAGCATGTGATCCCATTAGGGGTTGATAAAAATCTTTTCACGCAATCATTTGGAGAACGCCCGATTGATATTCTCGGTGCAGGTTCACTCATCCCCTTAAAACAATATGATGTATTTATTCAAATGGTTATTAAGCTTGCGGTAAAACGGCCACATATAAACGCTGTTATTCTTGGTGAAGGAAAGGAACGTGAAAGGTTGCAGAAAATGATCAATGAAAATAATGTTGGCAGCAACATAAAACTTGCAGGTGAAAAAGACCATGCAACCGTATTATCATTGATGCAGCAATCAAAAATATTTTTACATCCTTCCGCTTATGAAGGATTTGGAACTGTTTGCGCCGAAGCATTGTATGCAGGCGCAAAGCTTGTTAGTTTTGTAAAGCCAATGAAAAAAGAATTTAAAAACTGGTTCATTGTTGAAAAGGAAATGGACATGTTGAGCCAATTGGAAAATTTATTGGATGACCGTAATGCTGAATATGAAAGGGTTCTTGTGTATGATAGTGAGGAAATAGGAAGGGAGGTCTTATCGTTGTATAAGTAATAATTTTAGGTTATTTCATTAAAAATTTTATACAGATCATCTGCAATATTTTTGAAACTACAATTTTCATAAAAATATTTTTCTACTGCTGTTAATTGCGCTGAAATATTAATAGTTGAAAGCTGTTGAAGTATTGTTGCTAATGCATCAGCATTTCCTACAGGATATAGATAACCAACTTTTCCATTGGAAGTCATTTTCTTAAATGAAGCAATATCCGTTACAACAGGAATACAACCACAAGCCATTGCTTCCAGTAATGCATATCCGCTTCCCTCTTTATGGCTACAAGAAATATAAAAATCAGCAGCACTAAACCAATGCGCCAGTTCCTTATGCTCAATTTTCCCAACCAGCTTTACCGAATTTTTTAGTGTCTCACTCGCCTCAATAATTTGTTTTACTTCATTGAGTAATAATTCATCCTGGTAAATCATATACATTTTTGCCAATGAGTTATGAGCAATATATTTTTCAAAGGCTTTTAATAAAGTAAATGGATCTTTATTTTTATCAAGGCCGCCTACCCATAAAAAATTATTTGTTCCTGTGATACTCAGAAGTTCTTTACTTTTTATTTTATCCTGTCGCTTAAAATAAGTTGACCCTTCGAGTACTTCTCTACATTTGGAAATATCTTTAATCACATTGTTATCTATCCAGGGTTTTGCATTCCCAATGGATGTGAATAAGTATGCATTTATAAATCGATCGGAATATTTTTGAAATAATCTTTTAATTCCACTAAAAGGTTTTTCGCCGTGATGCTGGGCAATGATCTTCACTTTTTTTCCTAATTGAAATTTCAGTATAATCAATTGCAATGGAAATATCAACCCTTCTACAATAACAATATCAGGTTGCTCACGTTTTATATAGCGATGAGTTCTAAATGGAATGTACCAAAACCGGTTGCGGCTTTTAAAGAAAGTATATTTTATATCATTGATCTTTTCTGTTCCTTCATAATTCAAATGTTTTACAAATTGAATATCAACCTTGTCTTTAATAAATTCAGCAAAGCCTGTTGCGGGTGCATGTATCTCCAATACCGGCTGCGGCTCATCATGATCGTTATGACTATAGTAAACAAGATCAATTACTTTAAGCATGGCTGGCAGTTGGCGCTGAATTAAATTCCTTACAGGGAAAATCTGCTTTTGAATAATAACTCTTAATAGTTGTGATCAATGAAGGAAGATCCCCTTCTGTATATTTTACTGAGCCATTTATCTTTACAGGTTTGAAATTACGGATGTCAAAGTTTGCCTGTTTTAATTGTGGCAATAATGAATCATCAAACAATTTTATTGTGCCTTTATGAATCACCATCAATATATCAGCTGGGTTTGTTTTATAAAAATCATCCCATTGATAAATGCCTGGGCCAGCTTTTGCAATCACAATATCAGCCTGCTTGCCTGCAACTATTTCACCACTGTTCATGCTCCAAATCTTTGCAGGCGTTTTCGTGATCATTTCAAATAATTGTTCATCAGAAACCTGCTGTCCATCACGTGCAAGCCGCAGGTGCTGCCAGATATTCCAGTTACCGGTAAGGGTTGAATCTGTTCCAAATAATACATTTGTATGATTCTTTAATGTTTTTATATCCGCCGTTTTATTTAAAAGAAATTGATTTGATTCGGGGCACCACACGATCGCATTGAATTTTTTTGCCTGGTAGCTATTCATTGCTACTGCATGAATGCCAATTAATTTTCTTTTTAAAAAATTCCATTTTAATAATTCATCTATCTCATCTTCTGCGCTCTCATCAACACCTTCTCCTGTATGAATTACACAAAGCTGGTTTATTTTAAATAGATTGTTCAGTTTCTGTTTCCAGTTTTTTTGAAAACCAACGGAGTGAAGATTTTGAAATTCCTGTTTAACCGTTATAAGCGAGCCTTCCATTTTTAAAACATCTCCATGATTGATAACGGTTGTTACTCCTGCAAGCAAATTTTTATAAATGCCCCATGCTATTCTAAGTGCTATCGGTATTTTTAAAACAGCGTTTATTTCATCTTTATAACGTTCATGAATATCCTTTCCCCATGCTGTATAATTTTTATAACCCCCTTTTCCCATTGGAGGAAAGCAATTAAAATCAAGATGATCGTGTGAGTTGATAATACCGGGGAATGCAATTGCATTTTCGAAGTTTATAGCAAGCGTTGCTGGTTCTGCATGGTCATTGTGTTTTGAAACAAGACTGATCGTTTCTCGATTCACGCTGATATCAACCAGTTCTTTACCAGGTACCAGCCGCACATTATTCAGTAACATGTTGTTTCTTTAAATGTAATCCGTAAATGATCGCCATGCCTTTGAACTGGTTGTAAACATGCATCGCATCCTGGTTTTCATAATAAGAACGAACCGTATCATCTACATATCTTTCTTCCTGCTCAATCACTTCAAGGCCGTGTTTTTTACAAACATCTTTTATTATATGCAGGGAATGAACAAAATTGATAACAGACATTTGTTTGTCTTCATGACGAAAAGTTCGTTTCCCCCCTTTTACCAAAGCATCAGGATGAAAATCTGTAAGTATAATATCGCCACCTGGTTTTAGTACACGTGCCCAGGCCGCGATTGTTTCTTCCAGGTCTTTTATATGTGCGATGGTGAGTGTTGAAATAATACAATCCAAAGAAGAGGTAGCTGTATCCAACAATTTATTATCGGTAATTTGACTGGTGATCGCTGCAGGAAATTTTGATTTTAATTTTTTTAGCATGCCTTCCGAAACATCATAACCACGTAGAATAGCCGGAGATTTTGCATACAGCTTTGGCCAGTGACGGCCGGTGCCGCAGCCGATATCGGCAATAACTTTATCTTTAAGTTCAACTTTTTGTAATAAGGCAGTAAATATTATTTCATCAAGATCAAGCATGAGGTTGCCAGGCTGCACATCATACGAATCTGACCAGAGATCATAAGCTTCAGATGAGGGTTTAGGCTCATTAGAAACCATTTTATTTTTAAAGAAGGTTTTTAAAGCTCGAAGCATAGTTGTTGTTCTTTAGAAAAGATAAATTATTATTACATACGAACAGCATAAAAATTGGTTGTTTGTTACCGGTTTTAATTTAGCTTTACGGGGCAACCCATTTACAACTGTTTTCGTATTAAGGGAGGGGCTAAGCCCCGTCAAATTTATATGAATAAAATATTATTATTCAATCCGAAGAGTGCAATAGCCAAACACCGGGTGCCAAATTCAATTTTAAACATTGCGGCATCGGTTGAGGGCCTGTATCCATGGGTTATTGTTGATGGCAACCGTGAAGAAGATCCCGGCCGCAAGATCATGGATTATCTTGAAACGGGGTCTTTTAAATATATCGGCATTACGGTAATGCCTGGCCCTCAATTAAAACAAGCGATCCCTGTATCAAAAATGATTAAGGAATTTGATCCATCTATAAAGATTATCTGGGGCGGTTATTTTCCAACCAATCAATTCAAAGTTGTTTTAAACTCGGGTTTTGTAGATTTTGTTATCAATGGCCCCGGCGATCATTGTTTTCCCCGCTTGATAAAAGCGCTCGAGAATAATGAGCCTTACGAATTAATAAAAAATCTCATTTACAAGTCGGGTGATAAAATAATGAAATCTGTAAAAGAGGATTTGATTGAACAGGATGAATTGCCGGATCTTCCTTATGATAAGCTGACTGATTTTTATTCAATGGATAAATATTTAGGCAAAACTTATCTTGGACAAAAAACACTTGCGTATCATTCTAGTATCGGTTGCCCGTTCACGTGTTCTTTTTGTGCCGTTGTTCCTACTTACGAAGCAAGATGGAAGGCGAAATCTGCAGAAAGAATTTATAAAGACATCAAGTACATAAAAGATAAATGGGGTGCAGATGCAATCGAATTTCATGACAATAATTTTTTCGTATCTGAAAAACGTACAATTGAATTTGCTGAATTGATCAAGCCCGAAAAAATGAAATGGTGGGGAATGGCGAGGATCGATACGATGCATAAGTTCAAAGATTCTACGCTTGCCCTTCTCCGTGAGGCCGGCTGTACAATTATTTTCTTTGGCGCAGAAAGTGGCAATAATAAGATCCTTAAACAAATGGATAAGGGCGGCACACAAACGGGCGACCAGATTGCAGAGTTTGCTGCAAGAATGAAACAATTCAATATTATACCTGAATATTCATTTGTGCTTGGAACGCCTGCCCCTACTCCTAAAGAAGTAGATGAACAAATTGATTTTGAAATCAATTTTATTAAGAAAATAAAAAGCATCAATCCGAGTACCGAGATCGTGTTGTACACATACAGCCCGGTTGCTACCGAAGGATCTGATCTTTATAACCAGGCCCTTGAAAAAGGATTCAGGTTTCCGCAAACACTGGAAGATTGGATAAGTCCTGCATGGGAAAATTTTGACCTGAGGAAAAATCCATTAACGCCCTGGCTCACTCCGGCAATGATAGATAAGATAAGAAATTTTGAAACGGTGTTGAATGGATATTATCCCACTGTTACAGATATACGCTTAAATTCATTTAAAAGAAAAGCCATTCATGTTGTTGCCGGCATACGTTATAAAATAAACCTGCATAAATATCCATACGAAATAAAATTGCTGCAAAGAGTATGGAAATACCGCCAGCCTGAGATACAGGGTTTTTAATTATTTAAATTCGTGACAGACGTTCATATCAATATAACTAACAAACCTGTTTCGGCTGCATCTAACAACGATGCTTTCGAAAAAATGTATGTAAGCATCAGGGAAAAAGAAAAAAGGGTCTATCAAGATGCAGAAGTAGTCATGTTACCTAATATAAGTGCAAGCCACACTCATTATAAAGAATGGTTGGTAAGAAAAAGATCTGTAAACAGGTTGTTTAATTATCTTGAAAAAAAGAACAAACCGCTTTCTATTTTAGAAGTAGGTTGTGGCAATGGCTGGTTGATAGCTCAGCTTTCAACTCTACCTGGATCAAATGCAATTGGTATTGATATAAATAAAATTGAGATCGAACAGGCCAAAAGAGTTTTTAGTAAAAAACACAATCTCGAATTTTTACAAACTGATCTTGATAAAAATAATCTAAAGGATAAAAAATTTGATGCGATCATTTTTGCTGCTTCTATATCTTATTTTGATTCTTTAGAAGCTATTATTTCCAGGGCTTTATCTTTTTTAAATAAAGATGGTGAAGTTCATGTACTCGATAGTTTTTTTTATAAGAAATCTGAAATTGATACTGCAAAAAAAAGAGCCTATGATTATTGCGAGTCACTTGGGCATGTGGAAATGACTGAACATTATTTTCATCATTGTATTGATACACTCAAGAATTTCAATCATAAGATTTTGTTCAACCCTTTAGGATTTAAAAATAAGCTATCAGGAACCAGGGATCCTTTTCCCTGGATAGTTATCAAAAATAAATGATCATACAATCTTTATATCAAACCTTCAACCGTTACCGCACATTGCAAACGGATAAGATCAGCAGCCTGCCGATTGTTATCCTGATGCCGCATAGTTCGTGTAATTGCCGTTGCAGCATGTGTGATATATGGAAAGGCAATCACAACCTTAAACAACTGAATGAAAAAGATGTGGAAGGATTGATGAGTGCTTTAAAAAAATTTGGAACAAAACAGGTATTGATGTCTGGTGGTGAGGCTTTATTGCATCCGAATTTTTTTGCATTGTGCAGCATGATCAGGTATGCAGGTATGCACATCACGCTTTTATCTACGGGGCTCACTATAAAAAAACATGCGGAAAATATTCTTACCCATGTAAACGAGATCATCGTTTCATTGGATGGGGATGAAGTGTTGCATGATAGCATTCGTAATATTCCAGGTGCATATCGTAAAATGCAGGAAGGTATTGAAGCGCTCAGGTCTTATCGTTCAGCGTTTCCCGTTAGTGCACGTTGTGTGATACATAAAATGAATTTTAGAAACTGGCGATCCATTGTTGAAACAGCAAAAAGATCAGGACTAGACAGCATCAGTTTTTTATCTGCAGATATCAGCAGCCATGCATTTAACCGCGAAGTTTTATGGAGCGAGCCGAGGCAGGATGAAATTGTTATTTCAAAAGAAGAATTGCCTGAGCTGTTAGATATCACTGAAGAACTTATTTATGAATGTGCTGATGATTTTCGCAATCGTTTTATTTTAGAATCACCGGATAAGATCCGCAACATTTATTATTATTATGCTGCGCAACATGGGTTGAATGATTTTCCTTATAAGAAATGCAATGCGCCGTGGGTATCAACGGTAATTGAGCCGGATGGTGCTGTAAGGCCTTGTTTTTTTCACGATACGATTGGCAATATTCATAATAATTCACTGGAAGAAATATTAAATGGTGAAACAGGAATATCTTTCAGGAAGAATTTAGATATGGATAAAAATGACACCTGTAAAAAATGTGTTTGTTACCTGGATCTTCATCCGAAAGCAAATCCGGTTAAAGTGGTTAGTGTATGAAAAAGATATTAATAACACATTCCTATTTTCTCCGCTTCGATCCAAAACAATGGGCCACAGCAAAACCATATGCGCCCTTGGCTACTTTATATGGAGCATCTGTATTAAGAGAAAAGGGTTATTCCGTTTCTTTTTTTGATACCATGTTTGCACACAATGCTGATGAGATCATTCCTATACTTGAAAAAGAAAGTCCGGATATTTTTATCATTTACGATGATGGATTTAATTACCTCACAAAAATGTGCCTCACCAATATGCGTGATGCTGCTTTTGCCATGACGCGTTTTGCTAAACAGTTGAATTGCAAAGTGATCTTCTCAAGTTCTGATTCCACTGACCAGTTTGAAAGGTATTTAGAAAATGGCGCTGATTATATCATCATCGGTGAACCAGAACAAACACTATTAAAACTGGTTGAAGCCATTGATAACAACAATGATGTTTCTTCTATTGATGGAATTGCATTCACACAAAATGGCAACAGCATAAAAACAAAACGTGCTGCAGTTTTAAAAGACCTTGATAGCATTCCTTTTCCTGCATGGGATATGATCGACATGTCGCCTTATAAAAATATGTGGATGAAAAGCAGTGGCTATTTTTCTATGAACATGGCCACAACAAGGGGTTGTCCTTTTAAATGCAATTGGTGTGCAAAGCCCATTTATGGCAACAGGTACAATTCAAGGTCTCCGCAAAATGTGGTAGCAGAATTAAAATTACTGAAGGAAAAATTTGCTTACGATCATATCTGGTTCTGCGATGATATTTTTGGATTAAAGCCTGGGTGGGTAAAGGAATTTGCCAATGAACTGGAACAACAACATTTAAAGATCAGGTTTAAGATACAGGCAAGGGCTGACCTGTTGGCAGACAAATTTGAAATTACTGCGCTTAGCCGTGCCGGCTGTGAAACCGTTTGGATGGGTGCCGAAAGTGGTTCTCAAAAAATACTGGATGCGATGGACAAAGGCACAACCATAAAACAAATTGAAACTTCTACAAGACTGATGAGAGAGCATGGCATTCAACCATGTTTCTTTATACAATTCGGTTATCCCGGTGAAACAAAAGCTGATATCAATCTTACCATAAAAATGATCAATACTTTATTGCCGGATGAATTGGGCATCTCTGTTTCTTATCCTTTGCCGGGAACTGTTTTTTATGAAAATGTAAAATCAGAATTACAATACAAAGCAAACTGGTCAGATTCAGATGAGCTTGCATTGATGTTTCGCAATACCTATCAGCCTGCTTTTTATAAACAATTGCATCGCTATGTACACAAGAGTTATCGCAAGCATATTGCTTATGAAAATATGAAAAGGATCATCTCACATCCATTTAAAATAAATGGCCATATGATCAAAAAGGCAATCTCTTTTATTTATTATATGCCTTCTGCGATGTTGAATAAATTTAAATTGAGGCAATTGGAAAAGGGCCTCACCCCAACCCCTCTCCTGGAGGAGAGGGGCTAGCTTTTTTTAAATTAAAAATGCTGAATAAATATTTGATTTCATAAAATGAATATTGAAACTTCCATACAAAATGAACAGGATGCTGCACAGGCTTTTTCTGCACAGGCTCCTGTTTTTGATGAGCTATATGGAACCGATGCAATCATTCGCTACAAACGGGAACGTGTACGCAATCATGTCCTCAGCCATTTAAAGCCGCATGCGCATATTTTAGAATTGAATGCTGGCACAGGAGAAGATGCAATCTTTTTTGCAAACGCCGGCCATACTGTTCATGCAACAGATATTTCAGAAGGTATGCAGCAACAATTAAAAAGCAAAGTGACCATTGCCGGGCTCACTTCAACGGTTAGCTGCGAATTGTGCTCTTTTACTACTTTGAAGTCGCTGAAAGAAAAAGGGCCGTACGATCTTATCTTTTCCAACTTCGCTGGTTTGAATTGTACCAATGAGCTTCCATTGATACTCGATTCATTTGAACCATTATTAAATCCTGGCGGCATGATAACACTTGTGATGCTTCCGAAATTTTGTTTGTGGGAAACGCTGCTCATTTTTAAAGGAAAATTTAAAACAGCAACACGCCGTTTCTTCAGCAGCAAAGGAAGAAAAGCAAAAGTGAATGGCATACCTTTTACTTGTTGGTATCATTCTCCGAAACCAATCATAAATCAGTTAAAAGAAAAATATACATTGCTTGGTATTGAAGGCTTATGTACCATTGTTCCTCCATCATACATAGAAAACTTTGCAGAAAAACATCCGAAGGCTTTTTCATTCTTATCCAAAAAAGAAAATAAATTAAAAAGTAGGTGGCCATGGAAGTATGTGGGGGATTATTATATTATTTCCTTCCGGAAAAATGCCACTCCTGCCCGACTGATTCGTTCAGGCGGGGATTCACTGATTAAAAAATAATATTTCCCTGTGGCGTTCGTGTCCTTACGAAACACTCTATTTTTTACTCGCTGGTTTTCTGAACTGTGTCCTTATGTTCTAAAAAAATAGAAACTTATTTTGTTTTAATAAAATTAATTTTAGTTTGGTGGTAAGTGACGAAGAGGCACAGGTCGGGAGACCTGCGCCAGTAAAGCATTCATAATCCCCGAATTGTATTCGGGGTTATGTATGGTTAAACCCCTTCGGGGTATTAAAGCAAATTATGTCAGGAACCTGGTGCAAAAAACAATTGCCGTTGACTCTATTGAATGATAAAAAATAAACAACGAAAATATCAATTGCCGTTGACTTCAGTCAACGGAAGCAAAGATGTGTGGCGAAGAGGTATTGATACCCGGCATAGGTGACTCCTTTTTATTTTTACGCTGCATCATCTGGCATAGATGATCATATTTTTTCCAGGTATAACTGGCATTGATGCGTGCAGTAATAAAACCTGCTTCCCCATCCAGAAATCCCAGCCTGAAAATAAATGATTGTAAAAAATGGAACGAGGGTGAAACCAGGCGAAAGAAACCTGGTGATTTTTTTCCATGATACATATATTTAATGGCGCACAAATAAGCGTAGTTCATTTTCTTTTGTTCATAATGTACCAGGTCCCTGATGCCAAAATGTAGTATTGATTGTTTAAGCATTTTCTGTATGCCATTCTTTGTAATCAATTTTTCATGCACAGGTTCATTGTTCCATTTGGTAAAGCGCCTGTTGTAAAAACGATATACTTTTTCGTGGCCCAGTGAACCATGTTTTATTTGCTGGCTCTTGAAAAAATTAATTCTTCGGAAACCATAAATATGATTTGTCTTTCTAAGATCAATCGTAGAAATATAGCTGGCAAGCTCATCCGTTAGTCGTTCATCTGCATCCAGGGAAATGATCCAGTCATTCACGGCAAGTATTGCTCCTTTGTTCCTGGCTTGTCCATAACCACTCCATATTACAGATCTCACTTTTGCGCCATGCCTTTTTGCAAGTGAAATTGTATCATCTTCACTTCCGGAATCAATCACGATAATATCATTGCTTAGTTTCTTTGCAGATTCTATGCAGGCAACAATATTCTCAGCTTCATTTTTCGTTATGATAACAACAGATATTTGTGACACGGGATGCTTTTAAAAGTTAGGCGCTTATTTTATACGCTCTACTGTTACTGGAAATATGTTTTCGTAATTATCAAAGATTTCAGCCAGTCTATTTTCATAGCGCTTTAGTAATTTTTGCTGAAAATTTAAAGGATTGGGTTTTGCAAAATGTTTGGAAGTATCCAGCGCCATAAGAATTCCCCTGCTGTTCTTCTTTCTTCTTCTTGTTTTTGAGGCCCAGCTTTTTGCTGTTAATTTCATGAGGAAGTTGTCGAACAGGTTACCAACGGCGTTATTAAATATTTTTTCAACAATAAATTTGAACCAATGCGCCTTTATTTGTTTTGCAGAAGAAATACGCATATAATGATTGGGAAGATATGCTTTCGTCCAGTCATTGGCGCTGTAAAATTTTTCAAATGTATCACTGCCATACAAAGGAAGTAAGGTTGCTATTTCAGTAGCTGTATAAATATTTTTCTCAACGATCCCGGGTTCGGTTTCATCAATAAAATAATTCATGCAGTACATGTGTTGCTTATTGAAAAGAAAAGTAAATTTTTTAAAAATGTGTAAAAAACTTCTTGCGATCCACAACCTGTTTTCTGCAGTGATGATAAAGAAATCAACATCGGCAGTTTCATCGGCAAAATTCTTTGAAAGAGAACCCGAAATAGCGACTCCTCTTACATAAGGAAATTTTGATAGCAGTTTTGCTCCTGCATTTGCTTTTTTCAATAATGCTTCCGCACGTGCATTTCCATTAAAGCGCCTTTCTACAAGTAGAAAATTATTGGTAAGACTGTAAAACTCATTTAATTTATAAATAATGGATTCGTTAAGGAGAAAATCAATCGCCGTTTCAAATTCACGGTTTTCTGCAGGCTGTTGAAGAAAGATAAACAACTCCCTCTTTTTTAAAGGGTAGTCAAACATATCGAAATATGCCAGCGTTGCTAATATGTCTTTCTTAATACACAATGTTTTTTGTTTATTAAACCTTTGATATTTTTTTGAATACTGCACGTTAATTAAAACGATAAACCAACATCAATGGTTGCCTTGATCTAGCTGCTATTTTTATTTGAAGTTTTCAAAAAGTGAATATGTCAATGTATTTATTAAATTCGTTCGCTTTATTATTGACCTATTCACCTATTCACCTATTCACCTATTCACCTATTCACCTATTCACCTATTCACCTATT
>JBDTLP010000093.1:0-20504 GCA_039934735.1 Ferruginibacter sp.
ATCCTGCATGCAATGAAAGAAATGGATGATGGCCGTTTTAATAAAGTGGCCAATATCATTGGACAAAGCATGCAATACCATCCGCATGGAGATGCAAGTATTGGAGATGCATTGGTGAATATGGGACAAAAAGATCTTTTAATAGAAACACAGGGAAACTGGGGCGATGTAAGAACAGGAGATGAGGCTGCGGCTGCCCGTTATATTGAAGCAAGACTAAGCAAATTTGCTTTGGAAGTTGCATTCAATGCAAAAACTACAAACTGGCAATTGAGTTATGATGGAAGAAAGAATGAACCTGTTACGTTGCCCATGAAATTTCCTTTGTTGCTTGCACAGGGTGCAGAAGGAATTGCAGTTGGACTGGCAACAAAAATTCTCCCACATAATTTTTGTGAATTGATCGAAGCATCCATCAAATTTCTTCGTGGAAAGAAATTTGAAATACTACCCGATTTTCAAACAGGCGGCACCATGGATTCCAGTAATTACAATGAAGGAAAACGTGGAGGAAAAATACGGGTACGATCTACCATTGAAGAACAGGATAAGAAAACACTTGTAATAAGAAGCGTTCCTTATGGTGTTACTACCACCACATTGATGGATAGCATTGTAAAAGCAAATGAACAAGGTAAAATAAAAATTAAAAAAGTTACTGATCATACTGCTGCTGATATTGAGATCATCATTGAATTGGCAGCAGGAATTTCTCCTGATATTACCATCGATGCATTGTATGCATTTACAGATTGCGAAGTAAGCATTTCCCCCAATGCCTGCGTGATCGTTGATAACAAGCCGCAGTTTTTAACGGTAACAGAATTACTTAAAATTTCTGCTGACAATACCAAAGAATTATTAAAACGGGAACTTGAAATAAAACTCGCCGAGCTACAGGAAAAATGGCATTACACTTCACTGGAAAAAATATTCTTTGAAGAAAAAATATACAAAGAACTTGAGAAGAAACATGAGACCTGGGAGAAAGTACTTGATGCTATTGACAAAGCATTTACGCCTTTTAAGAAACAATTAAAACGTGAAATTACAAGGGAAGATATTATTAAGTTAACGGAGAAACCTGTACGTCGTATTTATCGCCTTGATATTGATGAATTAAATGCGCAGATCAAAAACCTGGAAGCTGAGATCAAGAAAGTAAAATTTGATCTTGCTAATCTTATTGATTATGCAGTTGCTTATTACGAGAATCTTTTGAAAAAATATGGCAAAGGACGTGAGCGTAAAACAGAGATTAAATTGTTTGACGTGATACAAGCAAAAACTGTTGCTATTGCCAATACAAAACTCTATGTAAATTATGCAGATGGTTTTGTTGGAAGCGGTTTAAAGAAAGATGAATTTGTTGCCGAGGTTTCCGACCTGGATGATATCATTGCATTTACAAAAGGCGGTATCATGAAAGTGGTGAAAGTTTCTGAAAAAGTATTTATAGGAAAGGACATCATACATGTTGCAGTTTTTCAAAAAGGCGATGAACGTACCACATACAACATGATCTATGTAGATGGAAAAACAGGGATGAGTTTTGCAAAACGTTTCAATGTAACAGGCGTTACCCGTGATAAAGAATATGATCTCACAAAAGGGTCTGAAAGAAGCAAGGTGCATTATTTCAGTTACAATCCAAATGGTGAAGCGGAAGTTGTAAAAATATTATTAAGCCCTAACTGCAGCGCCAAGAAAAAAGAATTCGATTTTTATTTTGAAGAACAGGAAATAAAAAACCGTGGAAGCATCGGCAACCAGGTAACAAAATATCCAATCAAGTCAGTGAAGTTCAAAGAAGCAGGTAAGTCAACGCTTGATGCTAAAAAACTTTGGTTCGATAATACATACGGCAGGCTGAACACCGAAGAGAAAGGAGAGTACCTTGGTAAATTTGAAGCCGAAGATCGCCTGCTCGTTATTTTTACCGATGGCAATTACGAAATCCTTGACCAGGAACTCACGCAACGTTTTGATGCAGATAAAATGTTGCTGTTAGAAAAATACGATCCCGAAAAGATCATTACTGCCGTTTATCTCGACAGCGAAAAACTGCAATACAATATCAAACGTTTCAAAATAGAAACCACTACACTACATAGTAAGTTCTATTTCATCAAAGAAGGAAAAGACAATCGCCTTGAAACCGTAACAACAGATCCGTCACCTGTTTTAAAAGTACAAACCGGCCGTGGGGCGCAAGTAAACAAAGCAAAGTTTAAAGTGGATAAGTTGGTGGAGGTAATGGGATGGAAAGCGGTAGGAGCGAAGTTGGTGGATTTTTCTAAATCGGTGGAAATGGAGTGGGAGGTAAAGGAGAAGAAGGAAGATGGGCAGGGAGATTTGTTTGAGTAATGTTGTGGCTTAGTTACAATTGAAGTCTCCAAAGACATTTTCAATATTCAATGTACAAATGCATGACCCAATGTTTGAAGGATTATTTCAGTATTGGGTTTATTTATTTTTCGCCGATGTTGCTGTTCTCAACAACATCACAAACCATTCGCAACAATTCGTAAGCGCCGCCGTCTGGTATCCGACCAACGGCGCAAATAAAATAAAGACTCATTCGATTTTCATTAGGATTACAACTAGCTACGAAGGCCAGTTAGTTCATAAAGGCTGCGCCGTTGGTCGGAGACCAGACGGCATCGTTCAATATTTGATGTTGTTTGTGGTATCAATAAGCTGTACTAATAATAGCAATAAAGCGAATGATGCCAGTAAAAAAGGCACTAATAAAAATGACAGTATTACTCATGATTCTTTTAAAGCCGGTATTAAAACTTTCCATTTTGGCCCCAGTGATATGCTCTATTTTGAACCTAATGACACAAATGCCGGGAAAGAATATATATCTTCTAAATGAGTATTGCTGATTAGAATGTTTTAGCGGCAATAATTAATCTATCTGTGATAATAATATGTAAATGGGATTAAGCCCGTTTGTAGTTTGTTTTTATCGGGATGAAGAGCGTATTCAGTATGCTGAATATTTGTTTCAAGAGAAATCTTAAAATTTGTCGACCTGTCTTTAATGATGGTATCTAGTGAAAAAGGAAAATCTATTCCGTCATTTTTTTTAAATGCAATATAGCCGTTTACATATTCCCCTTTTATTAATCTCAAAGTATCAAAAAGTATAGTAACTGACAGGGATGTAATTTCTTCCTGTTTTGATTCTCGACATTGTCTCTCCACCTGGAATTTATCAATATTAAAATATACACACTTACTTGGTGCATCTGCTTCAAAATATCCATTCGGAACAAAACAAGATGACAGGAAAAAACAAAATGACAGTATCAACCAGGTTATAGATTTTTTTTGTTTCATTATTTGCCAATTATTACCTGAGAGCTTAACACGCATCCCACGCTTTGAATAAACTAAGGTTGGGGTGTATGGTATTCAGTATTTCTAAATAAAGTATCAACATTTTTAATTTCGTAATTTTTACCATTTAGTATAAAATTCAAGTTTGTACAAATTATTATTTTATCCTTAATAGCTTTCGCCGGGTAATAATAGATAATTTGAAATGAGGCACAATCCTGGAGATTTCTAAAACGTAAGGGTATATCAGAAAATTTACTATACCAATACTTTTTAAAACTGCAGGATTCATAAAATGAAAGTGAGTCTTTGTTATTTGTGTCTTTAATATCATCAGAAATATTTTCTATCGAGCATTTACCGGTTTCAAATTTCTTTTTACGGTCTACAAGGTGGCTAATTTGTAATTTACCAGCAATTACTTCAGTAGATCTTTGAATACGAATCAAACTGTCTTCATAAATAATAATATCATTGCTTCCATTTTTAGAATCATACGAAACCCAGGTACTGCATGAATTTAAAATTAAAACAATGACTATATAAAAAAATATATTATTTTTTCTTTTGAAAAGAATATTTCGTTGAAAAGGAGTCATTTTGTTTAAGTTCATATCTGCCTTTATTTATAGCTTCTTTTAGTTTGTCTATCGCCTTAGTTCATGGCTTATGAACCGGAGTTTTTCTATGACCCTTTTTTATTTTTTTTATATTTATAAAATGCACCACAAAGAAAAGCCAAACTAATCAGCAGGAAATAAAATCAAACCTCATACTTTTCCTGGCGGGTTTATTATAATCATAAACTCTTAATACTTCATGGCTGCCCTCTAAATAACGTATAAGAATTGAATCGACTTTTTGTAGCTTGATACAGTCTTTATAACTAATGTCAATTTTAAATTGACCAGCATTTTTTGTTACTACCGTTGCACGGTTCCTATTTCTTGTTGAACTTAAGCAATCCTCAGTTTTGTCTATGATCAATACCTTTTCCGTAATTCCATTTTCAATAAGTCGATCGATTAAACTGCTTTGCTTAAATTGAAAAAAATATACGGCAAGAAACAATATGCCAGATAAAAAGTAAAATTTCATACCTGATTTAATAATTTTATTTATTGTAAGTAAGTCACGCCTCGCTGTGGTTCGTATCCTCACGAACCACTCTCTTTAAATATCATCTATAACTATAATGAGCATATAAAAGTTCTCTCGCTGCCAGCTTTCCGTAGCTTTAACTACGGAAAAAATGCATGTAATTACTTCTTTACTTATGCAAACTTATTACCCTCGTCACTTTCCACACCCCATCTTTATACTGCCATGCCACCACAAACTTACTAAAGCCCGATGTTGATTTTTCTACAAGATTATGAAACCGATGTGAACCAATTTCTATCGCACCAAAACCAGGAATGGGAGACACTTCAATACTTCCCTGCAATAGTTCACGATGAACTTTATTGCAGATATTATTTCTTACAGCTTCCACCATATCTTTTTTAGAAGTTGATAATCCACCTTTGTCATGATAAAATTCCAGGTCGTCTGAAAAGAAAGAAGCATACACATCCATCTTACAATTGTTGTAAGCATCAAACAACAAGCTATCAAGGTTCGTAATGGTATTTGTCAATTCTACCAGCTCAACGGAATCCTGGTATTTCGCAGAATTGATCAATGGCACAATGTTCCATTTGTCGACAGGCATGTTCAATTCATTTTCTTTTGTCGATATGATCCTGTCATTGCCTTTTTCCCACGAAGCCGTATCATGAAAGTATTTGAACCTGATGTGTAAAGAAGGTGCTGCTTTTTCAAATTGTATGGTGGCTTCATAGATCCCATTTTTATCTTCGTCCGTTAGTGGATAAGTTTTATCCCACGACAATGGAGCTGTATTGCCACGGATACCAATACTCGCCGGAGATTTTACATTTTTCATTTCACCTGAAAGATCAAGTTTGAAATGTATCGACACATTTTGTGTAAATGCTGTATCTACAACCGCGTTGCCCTGTTGAGAAAAACTTTGATTTGTGCTACAGAGCATTGATATTAATACAAAAATATTTTTCATGATTTTAAAGGACGTTATTTCTCCCTGCAATAAAGATAAATCAAAAAGCCAGTGCATGTAACACTGGCTTTAATGACTATTTATTCCTGGTTCAAATCATTTATTTACTAAACGAGTTAACAATGATCACAGCCATTCATAGTTCATAATTCTAAACTCACAATTATTTAATCACTTCATACCAAATCTCCCCATTATCCTGCACTACAGGCTTATATTGAACACCATCAACCTGGTAATAAGTTTCTCCATCAATGGTAACTGTTTCATAACCTTCCGGAATACTTTCTACTACTGCGCCAACAGGTGGGGCTACCACACGATAATTATTTTCGTATTCGTCGTAATAAGTACCATTGTAATAGTAATAAGGATTGTCACGTACATATATTCTTCTATAACCAAATGGCAAAACATTTATAAACAATCCTACCGGTGGGGCAACCACGATATAAGCATTGTTGTAAGGACGGTAGTATGTGCCGTTGTAGAAACGATATCCACAGCCACCATAATTAATGGTTTGATATTGAAAAGGAAAACTGGTGATCACGGTACGTCTTGCAGGTAAATAACTATATCTCCAGCCGGGATTGCGTGAGCTGTAAACGGGAGCCCTGTTGTAACGATACCTGTAGGCGTTGTTATAATAACCATAACCGGGGCGTGCATCTACACGTACACGATTGTCACGAAAATCCCTGTTAACACGTGGAAAACGATGGGAAGGTACCGGTGAATTGCGGGAAGGATTTCCTGGGTAACGATTGCCCCTGTTCGAATAATCTCTTTGGGGCCTTTCGGATTGGCCATAACCGCCACGAAGGTTTGATTGTTCGTAACGTGGATTCCGGTTTATTGATTCTGAGCGATTGTTTCCCCGGTTATCATTACGATCATGCCCGCGGCCCCGGCCCTGGGCATTTGAATTTAGAAAAAATAAAGCGGAAAAACTCAACAACAATAAGTGCTTAAATGAGGACGTAATTAAATTTGTCATGGGTGCTTTTTTTAAATGTAAGTAAATTTTCGGGTGCTCTGACGCTGAATGAACAGAAAGTTTACATCAGCACCGATACTTTTACTTAATTGTAACAAATTAATTCTATTAGTAATAAATAGATAGCAACTAATTAAAATTACAAAATTCACTTATTCACAAATTCACCTATTGACTCATTCACCTATTCCAGTTCCATCATCTGCTCAAATACTTTTTCATATTCAGCATTTGCATCCTGCAATTCTTTTACGGCATACTTATAATCTGTTTCTGCTTTTAAAAATTTATGCTTGTCTCCATAAATTTCAGGAGAAGCCAAAGAATTTTCAAGTGTTGTTTTCTTTTTGTTTAATTCAACTAGCTTTTCTTCCAGTTGCTTAAACCTGGTCTTTACTTTTTGCAATTCTTTTTTTTGATCATTGCTCACCGGTTTCTGTTGAACTTTTTCAACCTTCTCCACTTTATTAACTTTCACCACTTCCTTTTCCTCCGCCTTCACATTTCTTTTTGCTTCGGCTTCCGCTTTCGTCCTGCGTTCTTTCCAATCTTCCCATTCTGCATACGTGCCTTTGAACTCACGTATCTTTTGATCCTCTATTTCCCATATTTTATTGGCAAGTCGGCTGATAAAATAACGATCATGGCTCACCAGGATCAAACTGCCTTCATATTTATTCAATGATTCTACCAGCAGATCCACCGAGTGAATATCAAGGTGATTCGTAGGTTCATCCAGCATCAAAAAATTAGCCTTGCTGGCAATTGTTTTTGCAAGCGCAACACGGGCTTTTTCACCGCCACTCAATACTTTTATTTTCTTTTCTACAGCATCACCGCTGAATAAAAATGCACCTAATAAACTTCTTAGTTCAAGATCATTTTTTCCGCTACCTGCATCTTTCAACTCTTCCAGCACATCATTATTCTGGTTCAATGCTTCAAGCTGGTGCTGTGCATAAAAAGATTCGACAACATTGTGTCCCCATTCTCTTTCGCCTTCAAAAGTTTCTGTTCCTGCAATGATGCGCAACAAGGTCGATTTCCCTTTACCGTTAGCACCAATCAAAGCGATCTTATCACCACGATCAATTTCGGCCCCTGTATTTTCTACAATATGAACATCTTTAAAACTTTTACTTACATGTTTAAGTGTACAAATAATTTTACCTGGTTGTTTTTCCACGGCAAAATTTATTTTCATATTTGGCCGTTCGATATTTACATCTTCAATGCGTTCAATTTTATCAAGACGCTTTACAATACTTTGCGCCTGTGCTGCTTTACTTGCTTTGGCTTTAAAACGTTCAACAAATCTTTCCTGCTGGCGAATATAATCCTGTTGATTATCGTACGCTTTCTTCTGCATGTCAATGCGTAAAGCTTTTTCCGTTTCGTAGTAAGAATAATTTCCAGTATAAAAATGAAGTTCCTGCTGGTACAACTCTACAATCTTTGTAACCATGCGATCTAAAAAGAAACGATCATGCGAAACAATTACAACTGCACCCTGGTAATGGATCAGGTATTTTTCAAGCCATTCGATGCTCGGAAGATCAAGGTGATTCGTAGGCTCATCCATTAACAAAACATCAGGATGCTGTAATATCATTTTAGCCAGCAACACACGCATGCGCCAGCCTCCACTAAAATTTTTGTAAGGTTTATGAAGATCTGCATTGCTAAAACCAAGTCCTTGCAATATTTCTTCTGTCTTGTGATGAATACTATAGCCATCCAACACATCCATTTCATGCAATAATTCAGAATAATCGTGCGCCAATTGCTCGTCGCCTGTTTTTGCAAGTTCTTCACCCAATGTTTCAATTTCTTTTTCTAGTTGCTTTACTCTTTCAAAAGCGCCCAGTGCCACTTCAAGAATAGAATCTTCTGTATCGAAACCAAGCAGGTCCTGGTGTAAAAAGCCAATGGTTGTTTCCCTGCCTTTTTCAACGGTTCCTTTTGCAGCCGAATACTGGCCGGTTAACACTTTTAATAAAGTAGATTTACCGGTACCGTTATACCCGATCAAACCGATACGCTCATTGGGTTGTATATGCCAGGTGGCATCTTCTACAATTGTTCTTGCACCAAATTCAAACGTTACATTTTGTAATCCTAACAACATCTCAGCTAATATTTTTTAATATGATTCTGCAAAAGTAACTCAAATAGTTCTGAGTTTTAAGTTCTGAATGCTGAGTTTGTTCAAATTAACTCATTGACTTATTCACTTATTCACCCATTGACGATTCCCGATTGCCAATTGCCGATTGCCACATATCTTTGACAAAATTTTTTGAATATGAAAAGGTTTGTTGGACTACTATTACTCTTTATTATTGGTTTTTCTGTTTACTGGTTTGTATTTAAATCGAAAAAGAAATCAGACGATGGCCCTAAAATGGCTCCCCTTGCATTAAAAAAACATTCTGATTCTTTCAACGCAAATGTTGATAAAATGGTGGGTGCTTACCTGGATATTAAAAATGCTTTTATAGAAGATGATTCTGTAAAAGCAAAAGAAAGCACAAAAACGTTTATCAGCCTTTTAGACAGCATCCCTTTACAGGAATTAAAAAATGATACTGCCAGTATTTTTCAAACGGCACAATCTAATGTGAATGATATAAAAGCAAATGCAAACTCTTTGATTGCCCAAACAACGATCTCCGAAATGAGACATGATTTCAGCATGGTAACAGATATGATGTACCCATCTTTTTTCAAGGCGATCAATTATGAAGGACAGAATATTTATCTTCAAAATTGTCCTATGGCTTTTGGTGATGACCAGCCTGCAAACTGGATCAGCAACAGCAATGAAGTTGTAAATCCTTATTTAGGAAAACATCACCCGGAATATAAAGCGACTATGCTTCACTGTGGTTCTGTGAAGGATAGTATCAAAGGAAAATAATAACCTCAATGTATTTTACAGAACACCGCAGCTCATGAAAACATTTCTTCTTTCCATTTCTTTGATTTTTTTCTGCACTGCGATCCAGGCACAAAAAAAATATACGATCAGTGGCTATATAAAAGATGGGGCAACAGGTGAAACACTTATCAATGCAACCATTGCATTGGACAAAAATGCAAAGGGCATCAACAGCAATCAATATGGTTTTTATTCTATCACACTCAATGCAGGAACCTACACTTTAATAACTTCTTATATAGGTTATGCTGCCCAGGCAATTACCATCAAATTATCTGCAGATACTTTATTAAATATTGATCTGAAATCCGGTGTTACACTTTCGCAGGAAGTAATTGTTACATCAAGAAAAAGAGACAATAATGTGAAGACAGCACAAATGGGAAAGATCAGCCTGCCCATTGAGCAAATAAAATCTGTTCCTGCATTTTTAGGTGAAGTTGATCTTTTGAAAGTGGTGCAGTTATTACCAGGTGTTCGCAATGCAGGTGAGGGTAGTGCAGGTATTTATGTAAGAGGTGGCGGGCCGGATCAGAATTTAATTTTGCTGGATGATGCAGTTGTTTATAATACAGGGCATTTGTTTGGATTCTTTTCAATATTCAATTCGGATGCCATCAAAAATGTATCATTGATAAAAGGAGGAATGCCTGCGCAATATGGCGGCCGTTTATCAAGTGTGCTCGATATTTCGATGAAAGAAGGCAACAACCAAAAATACCAGGTAGAAGGCGGGCTTGGATTGATCGCATCAAGGATTTCAATACAAGGGCCGATCAAAAAAAATAAAGCTTCATTCATTATTTCCGGCAGAAGAACTTATATAGATATACTTACAAAACCACTGGTAAAAAAAGGAAGTGAGTTCTCTGGATCAGGTTATTATTTTTATGATCTGAATGCGAAAGTGAATTATAAATTCAATGAAAAAGACAGGCTTTACCTGAGTGGTTATTTTGGCCGTGATGTATTTACTTTTAAAAATGGCAAGCAAAGCCTTGATGTAAATATTCCATGGGGAAATGCAACAGGCACACTTCGCTGGAACCATGTTTATAATAATAAATTATTTGCCAACACAACGTTGGTTTATAATGATTATAATTTTTCATTCAAAGGAAGCCAGAATAATTTTACAATCAAACTTAAATCTGGTATAAGGGATCTCAGCCTCAAAGAAGATTTTGATTATTATCCTTCAACAAAGCAAAAAATAAAATTCGGGCTTCTATATACCTATCATCGTTTTACACCTTCTGTTGTTAGCGGCCAACAGGATTCTGTTGTATTTGATCCCAAAAATGCACAGGTAAAATATGCCCACGAAGCTGCTGCATATGTACAGGATGATTGGGAACTAACATCCAAATTCCAGGTAAGTACAGGTTTACGTTATAGTATGTTTCAACAAATCGGCCCCAATAAAATTTATACAACTGATGAAAATGGAAACAGGATCGATAGCATTGTTTATGGATCCGGAAAACCCGTTAAAACTTATGGAGGATTGGAGCCAAGGTTGACCTTACGGTATTCAGTAAACGATCAAACGTCTTTTAAAGCATCTGTTACCCGCAACCTTCAATATATTCATCTTGTAAGCAATTCGGGAACAACATTGCCAACAGATATATGGGTGCCAAGTACTTACAAAGTAAAGCCACAAATAAGCTGGCAATATGCAGGAGGTTTCTTCAAAAATTTCAAGAACAATACCTATGAAACTTCACTGGAAGTTTATTATAAAAGTATGCAAAACCAAATTGAATATAAAGAAGGATATATACAAAACAGTTTAGATGATGTAGAAAATTCTTTCACATTTGGTAAAGGCTGGAGTTATGGAACTGAATTATTTATCAATAAAGTAAAAGGGAAATTTACAGGTTGGATCGGTTATACATTGAGTTGGACATGGCGGAAATTTCCCGGGCTTAATTTCGGAAATAAATACCCTGCAAAATTTGATCGCAGGAATGATCTAAGTGTTGTTGCTATTTATGAGTTTAGTAAAAAATGGAAATTCTCTGCAACATTTGTGTATGGAACGGGGAATGCTACAACTTTACCAGAACGTTTTTATATCATTGGAGGCGTACTCAGCCAACAATACAGTGCCATCAACCAATATCGTTTACCATCTTATCATCGGCTTGATCTGTCAGCGATACTTACTCCAAAGAAAAGTCAAACGCATAGAATAAAAGGAGAGTGGGTATTCAGTGTTTACAATGCCTATAGCAGGCAAAATCCTTATTTTGTTTATTTTGACCAGACAGGAAATCCTTATGATGGCTCATTAAAAATACAAGCCAAGCAAGTTTCTATTTTCCCGATTATTCCTTCTATTACGTGGAATTTTAAATTTTGATATCAATAATCAGCAATCAGCCATGCATTTTTATTTTCCTGATGTTGGCTTCAGTTGAGTGTCATTTAAATAGTGTCAGCAATTGTTTTTTTGTTCCGTAGGAATAATTTGTGGGTAGAATAAATAAATATTTTGTATTTGCGTTCCGTTAGGATCGCCTGGTGATAAAATCTGCCGGCGGATAGCACCAAACGTTCCTATGGAACGAAATGCAAATCGTAAACTATTTGCTACCCATCAATCGTTCCTACGGAATGAAAAAAAAATATCCATTGAACAAGTAGCTTAGTAAATGAACTGGATATCGAAAAATATGTAAGGGATTTTGTATTCAATATCCTAATAAAAAAAAGGAGGACGCAAATTGCGTCCTCCAAAAAATAAAATTATCAATTGTTCATTGTCAATTTCCATTGGGCTTATGCACAAAATTAATCACCCCGCTTTTTTCTAAATCAGAAGTAATACGCACTTCATATCGTTTAGGCCCATCCGTAACAACCATTAAAGCTGTATTGGGTGGAATGGTGCCAAGATTTTCTGCATACATCACCAGTTCATTTACAATATCATCTTCTACGGTGATGTTTAATGTAATTGCTTTTTCAGATAGCCGCTTGCTCGACATCAAAAGCTTGCCATTGTAAAAAAGTGAAATACTATCGCCATCAACTTCTCCATTGTCATACAGATCAACCCTTACTGTTTTATTCTTTACCTGTATGGTTTGCAAAACAGTATTGTTTCTTTTTTCAAATTTTAATGATGGAACTTCAATAAGTTCCTGGGGTTGTTGAATTGCCAGCGTTGAAGGAGGCACTTCGATTGCAGTATCTTTTTTAATGATTTCATTTTTGATGAAGTCTTTTTTAATTGGGGCTTGTTTAACCTGCGCTGCAGTTGGATTCGTTTTAGTTTGGGTAATTATTTTAGGACGGACTGCAACTGTAGAATTGATTTTTACTGGTGCTTTTTTTGCAATTGGCGGATTGTGCTTAGCAACAGGCTTTTTAGCCATATCTTTTGAAGAAGTACCTTTTTTTGGTTTTTCAACTGTTATGCTTTTTTCAGGTACTTTTTTTATGTTTTTTGCAGCGGCAGTAAGATTAGGAAAACTACTTTTTAAATCACGACGGATAAGTGTGGTTGAGCCAAATCCACAGTTTCCCTGGCCAGGGGCAGGTATCCAATCTCCTTTTAATATTGTTGAATCTCCTTTTTTAAAATAGGTGAGCCTGTGTATCTGCAAGCAGTTGCCAAGGTTAACAGGAATATTTGTCTTTGTTCGTTCTGTTTCCCTTATCTCGATATATTTTTGTTTTTCATCTATTGTGCCAGTAACAGTACAGATCGAGTAATATTCTTTACCCTCGTCAGTAGAATAAGTATAAGAAGCTCCTGTTACACTGGTTCCATGGCACTCCAGGTCCAAAACATAAATGCACTGGCCGGTACTAAGGGGCGAACTTCTATCTGTAAACTTGCCTTTCCACTGCCCGGAAAAATCTTGTGAGGATGCGCTAAGAAACAGGATCAGGGAAACAAAAAATAGTACATTTTTTTTCATTTTCATAAATTATTAGCTCTGCAAAATAAAATGAAATAAGCTTGAAAAAACACATTTCATCCTTGTAATCGTCTAAGAGTTCGTTAAATTTGCAATTCGAAAAACGATTTTGAATATAGAAAGATGATGATAAAAATAACATTACCCGATGGTTCTGTAAGGGAATATGCAAAGGGATCGACTGCAATGGACATTGCAAAATCAATTAGTGAAGGACTTGCAAGAAAGGTGCTTGCTGCTACGATAAATGGAGAAGTTTGGGATACCAGCAGGTCAATCAATGAAGATGCATCATTAAAATTACTTACCTGGGATGATGTGGATGGGAAAAATACATTCTGGCATTCATCTGCTCACCTGTTGGCAGAAGCTGTTCAGGATAAATATCCTGCTGCAAAATTCTGGGTGGGCCCTGCATTGGATAAAGGATTTTACTATGACATTGACCTTGGCAATACCAAAATGGCTGAAGAAGATCTTATTCATTTAGAAAAGAAAATGAATGAGCTTGCAAAGCAAAATAATGTGTACGCCCGCAAAGCCATGCCTAAGGCAGAAGCCATTCAATATTTTACAGAGAAAGGGGATGAATACAAATTGGATCTGCTGAGCAACCTGAAGGATGGTGAGATCAGCTTTTATACACAAGGACAATTTACCGATCTGTGCCGTGGACCACACATTCCTCACACTGGTTTTATAAAAGCGATCAAGCTTACAAGTATTGCTGGTGCTTATTGGAAAGGCAATGAAAATAACAAACAGCTTACACGCATATATGGAGTTACTTTTCCCAATCAAAAAGAATTGGATGAGTATTTATTAATGTTGGAAGAAGCGAAGAAAAGAGATCATCGTAAACTTGGTAAAGAGCTGAGCATTTTTACCATGGATGATGATGTTGGCCAGGGCCTTCCTTTATGGATGCCAAATGGAACGATTATTATTGAGGAACTGGAAAAATTAGCAAAGGAAACAGAGGGCGTCGCAGGATATAAAAGAGTTGTAACGCCGCATATTGCTAAAGAAAGTATGTATCTCACCAGCGGTCACTTGCCTTATTATGCAGATAGTATGTTTCCTCCAATGGAAATGGATGGAACAAAATACTATTTGAAGGCGATGAATTGCCCGCATCATCATAAAATATTTGATGCTGAACCTAAAACTTATAAAGATCTTCCTTATCGCATCGCAGAATATGGTACCTGTTACCGTTATGAGCAGAGTGGTGAATTGTTCGGCCTGATGAGGGTAAGATGTCTTCACATGAATGATGCACATATTTATTGCAGTAAAGAGCAATTTGCTGCTGAATTCAGGGCTGTAAATGATATGTACATCAAATACTTTAAAATATTTGGAGTAGATAAATATGTGATGAGACTTAGTTTACATGATCCCGCAAAGTTAGGCTTGAAATATGTGGATGAGCCTGAGCTTTGGAAGGAAACGGAAACTATGGTAAGACAGGTGCTGATTGAGTCAAATATTCCCTATATTGAAGTGCAGGATGAAGCAGCATTTTATGGTCCGAAGATCGATGTACAGATCTGGAGCGCTATTGGAAGAGAATTTACATTGGCCACCAACCAGGTTGATTTTAATAGTGGAAATAAGTTTAAACTTTCATATACAACGAAGGATAACAGTACAGATGTGCCTTTGATCATTCACCGGGCACCATTAGGTACCCATGAAAGGTTTATTGGATTTTTACTGGAACATTACGCAGGAAAATTCCCTGCATGGCTGGCACCACTGCAGGTGAAAATACTCCCGATCAGTGATAAATTCATGGATTACGCAAATACTATTTTGCAAACACTGAAAAATGCAGATATTCGTGTAGAAATAGATGACCGCAACGAAAAGATTGGTAAGAAAATAAGAGATACTGAATTAGCAAAAGTTCCTTACATGCTCGTGATTGGTGAGAAAGAAATGAACGAAAGACAAGTGGCCGTTCGCAGGCAGGGAAAAGGTGACTTAGGTGTAAAAGGATTAGATGATTTTGTTGCTGAACTTGCTGCAGAGATCAAGGAAAGAAGAGGAGGAGAAGAAGTTGAAAAGATTGATAAAGTTGAAGCAATTCCAAACTAATTCCTGCAATTCGTTTTAAAAATTAGTGATATAACAAACAACATTGTAAATTAAAAAAAGTAAATGGCATTTCCACCAAGACCCCCAAGGGGAACGTTCAATCCCCGTTTTAAAAAAGAACAACAACAGGAACACCGAACCAATCACATGATCAAATCGCCTGAAGTGCGATTGGTTGGTGAAAACATTGAACCGGGTATTTATACCACGATCGAAGCGCAAAAAATGGCGCACGCTCAACAACTCGACCTTGTAGAAATTTCTCCCGGAGCAAATCCTCCTGTTTGCAAGATCATCGATTACAATAAATTTTTGTACGATGAGAAGAAGAAAAAGAAAGAGATGAAAGCGAAATCCAAAACCAGCGAGGTGAAGGAAATACGTTTTACTCCCAATACAGATGATCATGATTTTGAATTCAAAGTAAAACATGCTGAGAAATTTTTGAAAGATGGCGATAAAGTAAAAGCACATGTTCAGTTTAAGGGCCGTGCCATCATGTTCAAAGAAAGAGGTGAGTTATTATTGTTGAAATTTGCAGACAGGTTAAAAGATGTAGGCGCTCTTGAAGGACTTCCAAAAATGGAAGGAAAAAGAATGCTTGTCATGTTTGCACCAAGAGCGGTATCAAAGAAAAAAGTTTCAGAATTGGGTAAACCAATTAAAGATAAAGCTCCTGAACCTGCCCCTGCTGCATCAGAAGAAGCAAAGGCTCCGGAATAAATAATAAATTAACCACTGCGTTAAATAGAATTAAAATGAGTTTCACAGAGTCAATATAAAGCCTCTGTGAAACTCTTTTGCATTAAACTCTATTCACAGAGTGGTTAAAAAAATATCTTACCAACAATACCCATTTAAAAAGAATTTGATTTTATAACATGGATATCAGCCTAAATAAATACATCAGCGACTCGGGTTTTTGCAGTCGCAGGGAAGCAGATAAATATATAGAAGAATGCAGGGTCACCATTAATGGTAAAGATGCTAATAAGGGTAATAGGGTGAAAGAGGGTGATGTGGTACAGGTAGATGGAGAAAATCTGAAAAAAAAGAAAACGCAGGTTTATATCATGTTGAATAAACCAAAGGGTATTACCTGCACGACAGATACAAATGACAAAACCAATATTATAGATTTTGTAAATTATAAGACACGCATTTTTCCTATTGGGCGGCTTGACAAACTTTCAGAAGGATTGATATTTCTTACCAATGATGGTGATATTGTAAATAAAATACTTCGTGCCGGCAACGGCCATGAAAAAGAATACATTGTAACTGTGGACAAACCAATGGACATTTCTTTCATAAATAATATGCGAAACGGTGTCAGGATCATGGGTACAATGACGAACAAATGTTTTGTAAAACAGGAAGCTGACAATCGCTTCCGCATCATACTAACGCAGGGCCTTAACCGCCAGATACGCCGCATGTGCGAAACGCTGGGCTTTCGTGTTACTTCGCTAAAAAGAATTCGCATCATGAACATCACGCTTAGCGGACTGGCACCAGGTAAGTGGCGTTACTTTTCTCCAGCAGAGATAAGTTCGCTGAATGAAATGCTAAAGTATAGTAGTAAAACTGCTGATGCTGAAGGAATGGGAGAGTGAACAAAGTTATGAATTATGATTGCTGAATGCAGAATGAGTTTATACAAAAAAAATACGAATCGGTCGCTTTGAATTTCAAATTCTGAAAGCTCACCGGTTCAGGTAAGAAAGTAATTCATCATTTTTATGTCTTAACCCTTTTTTCCTTTATTGAACTTATTAAAAAGGTCAATTTTAAACTTAATAGTTCCATCTTCACCAGGCCTCCCTCTTAAAAACACACTTTTTCCGCCTTTTTTATCGGTACCAAGATTTTCAGGATTGTATGTTGAATCTCTTTTTTTAAGATTGTTAAGCGGGACCTGGATACTGATATCTGTGTTTCCTTTTTGACTATATAAACCTTCAACAAACATGCTTAAAACACTGGATTGAATTTCCATCCTGTTGATGGTGATTTCGCCATTCTTAATATCAAGGCGATCTTTTAATTCCGCAAAGCGTATGTTATCAAAATCTCTTTTTTTAAAGATGACACGTTGTAATTTTTTTACCGGTTCATAATTGTTGAGTGCTCCATTCTTAAGCGAAAAATCAACCGTACTGACTAGGCTTGATGGATTTACTTTTCCATTTTCATTGAGCAGTAGAGATGCATTTATTTTTGCAGTTAACATGCCTTCCAGGTTTTGATCTTTAATCCCATCCTGGCCAAAATTGTCAAAGGCTTTAAATAACTTACTTACATCAACATTGGTCATCGTCATATTTAGTTTCGTAAGATTATTATGAAGCGCAGGTACCAGCGAGCCATTCATGGCCATGTTTCCACCTGCATGATTCATACTTACGTTATTGATAATATACCTGTCGGAGAGCAATGAAATATTTGCCAATACATTTTCTGCTTCAAACTTTTTATAAGTAAGTTTATTTGTTTTTAATTGTACATTAAGTTTTCCATCTTCCAATATTGCGTCAATCTTTGATGCCATATTTGCAACAGCGGTTTTTTTAGGTTTTGATCCCGATACTTTTTTTCTTGAACCCAATAAATAAGTAAATGAATTTAAATTCAAGGAAGGGGTGAATATATTCCAATCAATATTAATGTTATTAGGGCCTGTATTGATCAACGTAAGTATATTTTTTGCAGTTGCCTGCATCACAAATTTATTATTCAATACTACTGTTTGAAAATCTTTTATGAAAACATCTGAATCTTTAAAAAGCATCGTAGCATTCACACTTTGCATTTCCACATTGCGTGGCGTATAAAGTATGTTGCCATTCTTAAAAATGATCGAGCCGTTTAAGAAAGAATTTGTGTTATTGTTTTTTTCTATCGGTCCTTTATATGTCATATCAACAATAGCATCTCCGGCAGTAAGTTGTAATGATCCTGCGCCAATAAGTTCATTCAAAGTAACAAGGGGGAACTGGGAAGTAAGGTCACAGGTAAGCGTAGGTGTAGACAGATCAAGGATTTCAATATTATTTGCGTGAACAGGAAGGTCATGCCATAAAGCGTTAAAGTTATTGATTACTATTTCTGAGTTTGGGTCTTTTCGTGGAATTCCCTTTACAACTTCATTTGTAAAATAACCGGTAAATGATGCTTCATCAAAATCCAATAGTGGTGTCGCCAGGTGTGCTTCTTTTGATGCCCATGTTATGTAAACAAGTGGATCACCTCCTTTTAAAGGCCCTTCAATAAATGCGTTTGCGTCCAGTGGATTATCAACCGTAACAATGGATAATGAATTTGAAATATGCTCCGGTAACAAAGACTTTGCATCTTTATAAAAAATATTTTTTGTATGAGCCCGAAAATTAAACTGTGGATCGGGACCTGAAAGATCAAATCTTCCACTCAGGTTAAACGGATGATCACCCAGCCTTATATCAATGCTGTCGAATTGCAATTGTTTTAATTGTTTATCATAACGAATGTCAAATGCTGCTTTAAATTTCTTTTCTTTTGCAAAACTTCCTCTTTCTAAATTAAATCCCAATCCATGAATAAGTATATCTGCATCTACAGAGAATAAAAAAGTCTGAGCATCTTTATCATTAAGATCAACTGATACGTTTTTAATCAGCAGATCATGTAATTTATCTCTCCGTTTATCATCTATCACAACCCTGAAATCCATCAGCTCAACATATTTCAGTTCGCTTTTACCACTTACATCTTTTGTTGTTGTAGTTGGAGGCCGTTTCTGTTTGAATAAATAATCATTTGAATAACCGGTGGAATCAGTATAAACATATAAAGTGGCATGATCAACTTTTATTCCGTTGAGCGGAGATTGTTTTTTAAAAAGTCGTTTGATACTTAACTGTGCAAAAACATCTTCGGCCTCAAAGAAGGGATGTTTATGTTGTGAAAATAATGTGTCAGTTATTTTTACGTCATGCAATAGCACTGATATTTTGGGAAAGTTTCTAAAGAAACTCAATTCAACATTACCAATTGATACCGTTCCATTTATTTTTTTACTTAGCTCCGCAGTAACTTCTTTTATAATTTTTTGTTTGTTTACGGAAACATAAGTGAAAACAATGATCATAAGGAGTAATAAAACGCCCAGTATAATTGCTATTCCCCTGATCAGGTATTTTTTAATTTTTCTCAACTAAAAAGCATTTAATATGTACGAATTTATATCGATAAATGTTAATGAGGATACTCATCTTTTTGCTCTTTGATATTGAACCGGCCATTCAATATCAACATCAATTTCTTTTGCAGCATGTAACGGAAAATAAGGATCACGCAAAAACTGCCTGGCCATAACAATAAGATCTGATTGATCATTTTTTAAAATTGCCTCAGCCTCTTCCGAGGTTGTTATTAAGCCTACAGCTGCGGTTAATATTCCTGTTTCTTTTTTTATTTGTTCAGAAAAAGAAACCTGGTAAATCGGGGCAACAGGAATCTTTTGTTCTGATGAATTTCCCCCGGTTGAACAATCAATCATATCCACGCCCATATCTTTTATAATATTTGCAAGTGCGACTGAATCTGTTGCATTCCATCCACCATCAACCCAATCGGTGGCGGATATACGAACCAGCAATGGCATACTTTCGGGTATTATATTCCTCACAGCAGTAATTATTTTTTTCAATAATCTTATCCTGTTATCAAAACTTCCTCCATATTCGTCTGTTCTTTGATTGCTTAGGGGGGATAAAAAAGCATTGATCAGATAACCATGTGCAGCATGGATCTCAATTATTTCAAATCCTGCTTCTATTGATCGTCTGGCGGCCTCCCTAAAATCCCCGATTACTTTTTCAATATCAACATTGTTCATTTCTGTAGGAGCCGGTTCGCCATTCCTATAAGGTATTGCTGAGGGTGCGAAAGTTTCCCATGCAGTTTCGTCTTTTGTAAGTGCTTTATTTCCTTTCCATGGACTGCTGTGGCTTGCCTTTCTGCCTGCATGTGCCAGTTGAATTGCGGGAACTGACTGTTGAACCAACACCTCCGGTGAAGGATCAACCTCTCCAATAAAAATACGAACTT